>DATFVA010000572.1:0-7039 GCA_035260565.1 Ignavibacteriaceae bacterium
GTAAGTGAAAAATTTTGAAGCAAGTCCCGACATTAAAATTCCTTATTCCTTTATGTACAATTCACGCCGTTTTAATTCAGCCTGGTGTCTTTTCTTTAATCTCTTCCTGTTTCTAAGCGTTTCCATTCTTCCGATGACATCGGTGAAATTATTAAATGGGAAATAAGATATCCGCTCCTTCTCGCAATACCTGAGTAAATCATCTTTTGCAAAAATAAAATCGCAGAAATGCACGGTGTATTTATCCGAATTTCCGTCGCCTATGAAGACAGTATATTCATCATCAGCACTGTTATCTATTATATGGTTCCTTTTGCAGTTTGCCGAAGTTGTACATCCCGAATCATAATAAGGGAAAGCAGGAGTTAAGGTATTATCTTCATTCAGTCTCAGCTTGTTCGAGAATACTTTCAGGTGATCCAGTTTTTCTCTTTTAAGAATGAGATCGATATAATAATCAAATCCGTCGCTGAGGATAAATAATTTAATTTTATTTTTATCGCAGTATTCTACCAGGTCATGGAAGGTTTTATCTATTTCAATACGGAGGATAAACTCATCCAGCTCCTGCTTTTCAATGTAATCTACCGACTGACAAAGCTTAAGCCAGCAGTCCCTTGCAGAAATTCTATCACACAGCAGGTCTTCTATTACCTGCTTTACTATTGCGGTATGCCCGAATTTAGTAAAGACAGCATCCCCGATATCCTTCCTGGTTATCGTTCCATCGAAATCGACAAATACTTTAAAGACTTTTTCCATATAAATCAGTTTGTTAAAACCATTTTCTTTACCTCAACAAAGTCCCCGCTCTCGAATTTGTAAAAATAAATACCGGCCTGCCGGTTAATTGCCGAAAATGTCACGCTGTTCTCTCCCGCCGGAAACCTGTTGTTGATTTCATCTATCTTTTCAATGTGATTATCAAAAAATTCTATCTTAACATTTGATTCTTCAGGCAGATAAAACTTTATTTCAGTAGAATCGGAGAACGGGTTAGGATTATTCTGAGTAACAATTATATAATCAGTCGATTCAAGAAAATTGACCCTGGAAATATCCGATGACTGAGTATTCCCTGTATTATCGGTAAGAACTACCCGATAATAGAGTGTCCCGGCAGTATCAGGTTTATCGAAATATTCATAATAGGTTGCCTGCTTTGGAGTTTCAGAAGTAAATGTTGCCAGTTTCTGCCAGTTAGAGTTTCCGGAATCTGTCTGGACGCTTCTTTCGATATCATAAACACTTTGAGGAGTTTCATTTGCAGAATACCAGTTAACCTTAATTGAATCCGAAACTATTCCCGTTGAAAATCCGATAATCTGCGAAACGAAGGTTCCTGTATTAAAAATCTTCTGAACATAGATTCCATTTTCGCTGTTTCGTCTTTCCTTGAAGACTGCTATTGCACTGCCTCTTCCGTCCGGAAGAAGATTCAGGTAGCTTTTAGATGTATTATAAAAGGAACCGATCGGGATTCCGCTGCTATCCCACATAACTTTCCCATCTGATGTAATCCGCTGCGAGTATATATTGCCGGGGATGGATGCAGTTCTTCTGTCGAGCCAGGCTACTATCGCACCTTTATTGTTATCAGATATTAGTTTCTGACCGAACTGATCACCATTCATCTTTATCACCGGCAGCCCGCCAGTCTGCCATGCCGCTTTCCCGTTCCTGTCATACTTCTGTATGAAAATATCCTTGCCGCCGTCAATTTCATTAGACCAGCATAAAATAAGCGAATTTCCTGATGTAATCATCTGGGGATTAGACTGACTGCCTCTTTTATCGGAACAAACCTTCCCGTTTATTCCCCAGAGTAGTTTTCCTTTTGAACTGATAAGCTGGTGATAAATCGCCTTTTCTTTCTTTAGAACCTGGTACGCAATGTAAATATCAGTTCCGGAATTTATTGTCGAAAAAGAGATAACGTTTAATTTGTTATTAGTTACCGGAACAGGGACTTTACCCCAGAGCGGACTACCCTTCCTGTTATAGTGCTGTGAAAGGATCATTGCTTTATCTCCCCGGCTCTCCAGCCAGAAAATATATACTCCCCCGGAATCATCAGGAACCACAGCCGGACTGAGTTTCCCCTTCTCAGATGCCGAGACAGTTATCCCGGTTGAATCGTACATAAACTTACCCGTGGAAGATAATTTCCGGAGCATCAGCTTTGAATTAAAAACCTGGTTTGGTTCTTTAGCAAGGAAGGAAATAAATATTTCATTATTTTCATTTGCGCATAACGAATAATCGCTTATTTCTTTATTAAACCTATTAATTTTAATTCCTTCAGGATTCCAGACGGCACTGCCGTTTGCCCTCACTTTCTGAATGAGCAGGTCTCCTGTTTTGTTGCGGAAGAAATCTTTCCAGGCAACTACAGCAGAGTTTTTCCCAGCGCTCACCGAAACCGGGTTATTCTGGTCTCCGGTTGATTCGGAAATTCTTTTTCCGTCAGCTCTGAAACTTATATCGCCGTTAGACTCAATGTGCATAAAACTAACTTCATTCTGTAGACCGGTTACATTGTCTTCCCAGAAAATAAATGCCCCGCCGTTCTGATCACCGGCAGCTGAAATATTTATTGGCCTGGCAAGGTCAAAAACTACTCTGGTATTTTCTGCGGGATTGTTAACCCATTGTGCCTTCGATTCATTCGAAGAAACACAGATCAAAATCAGGATAACAGGTAAGAGAATTAGTTTAACTTTAATAACCTGGAGAGGAATGGCAGCAGAATGGAGAAAATCAGGCACTGGCAAAGTTGAGATCCTCATTAAATCTTACGCTGACCAGTTTTGAAATTCCTTCTTCCTGCATTGTAACGCCATACATCGTATCTGCTGCTTCCATCGTCCGCTTATTGTGCGTAACCACAATAAACTGTGTATTCTTGCTGAAGTCCTGAATGATTTTTGTAAACCTGTCGATATTTGCATCATCAAGCGGAGCATCGATCTCATCGAGTATACAGAATGGGCTTGGTTTAACAAGGTAAATCGCAAATAAAAGAGCAATTGCAGTCAGGGTTTTCTCTCCGCCGGAAAGCAGATCAATCGAAGTAGGGCGCTTTCCTTTTGGTTTTGCGATGATTTCAATTTTAGCCTCAAGAGGGTCTGCTTCCTCCTCAATTCTAAGATCGGCCTCATCACCGGGATTGAATAAACCGCGGAAAATGTTAATAAAATTTTCTCTTATTTTATCAAATGTTTCTTTAAACAGCTGCTGGGCGGTGTTATTTATTTCGCCGATAGTTGATATAATATCCTTTTCCGATTCAATTAAATCATCTCTTTGTTTACTGAGGAACTCATATCTCTGCCTCTCCTCCTCGAACTCAGAATAAGCCAGAAGGTTGATAGGACCGAGGTTTTTTACCTGCTGTTTAAGTGAATGGACTTCTTCCGATCTTGATTTAAAGTCGAAAATTCCAAGATCGTCAAATTCTTTGCGTTCAAGATTAATTGAATAATTCTCCTGGATATTCTCCTGGAGGTTGCTCAGCTTTATTCCCAGCTCATTGATCCTGATCTCACTGGAGTGTATTTCATCGGATACCTGTTCACGTTCTGTTCTTAAAGAGTTCTGCTTTTCTTCGAGTTCATTAATCTGTTCCTGGATCCCTTTATATGCAATGTCCAGTTTTTCCTCTTCGTTCTTAAGTACCGTCTTTTCAGCAGCAAGCTCGTCAGATTCAGACAATTTTTCTTCAATAATAGAACTCAGGGTACCTGTCTCTTCCAAAAAATCTGCAATATCCGATTCTCTTTTTGCGATATTCCGGTTAACTGTATCAATTGAGTCTTTAGCTCTATCGATGGCATTTATTGTATTCTTCTTTTCTCCAAGCAGCCTTTCATATTCAAGGTTCAGGCGGTTTTGATTCCCTACCATTTCATCGAATTCCTCTCCGGAGGTTCTGAAGTCGGCTTCAAGGTTTTCTCCGTGCTGATCGGATTTTACTTTTTCCTGTCTGAACTCTTCAATAATATCAGAGAGATTATTCTTATCATTATCAAGTCTGTTGGAATCTGCAGCAAGTTCCTGGATTTCTGCCCTGGCCTTTTCAATTTCATCAGCAGCTTTTTGTTTTTCAAATTCGAATTGTGCAATCTGCTTCTCAACATTAGCCAGGTCATTAACTATCATACGTCCCTGCTCAGAGAGTACTTTCAGATCGATACCTTCAATTCTTCTCTCTGTTTCCTCTGTCTTCAATTGAAGGCCGAGCAGCTCTTTCTCTTTTCTTGGGAATTCATCTTTCAGATTTTCCAGGAGTTTCATCCTTCCGAAAAGTGAGTCATCCAGCTTCGGTGCAGAACCCGCTTCAACAAGACCAGATGAGGCTACAAAATCTCCCTGAGGTGTTACAAAATTGAAATCAGGATATTTTAATGACAGCGCGAACGCAGTATTTATGTCTTCAACTACAGCAGTAAGGTTAAGCAGCCGGTTAAAGAAACCCTCCCATTTGGGATCTGTCTGAATGAGTTCATAAGTCCACTTCTTAAATCCTGTTTCCGAAGAAAGAGATTTTTTCTTCCGCCTTAGCGAGTAGCTTTTCAACCTGTCAAGAAGACTCCTCTTTCTGCCCGGCCGAACTTCTTTAACGTAAAATGCGGCTTTCCCGATCTCATTTTCACGCAGAAACTCTATTCCGCTGAAAATATCGTCAATAGTTTCAACAAGAATATTATTTATATCGCCGCGCAGCGCAGCTTCAACAGCAAAGCGGTATTCGTCCGGGGTATTCCCTATATGAGCAAGAAGGTTTTTTTCTCCCTTTGACCAGTTATTATTTTCCAGCAAAGCTTTTGAACCCTTTGAAACACCTTCAAGGTTTTCAATAAGTGTCTGGATGAAATCAATTTTTTCTTTCAGCGTATTCAGGTAGCTTTTATCTTCAAGTTCTCTGGTCTTTAACAGGTTAAGCTCTTTTTCGAGTTCTTCTTTCTCCCTTTGTTTACCTGAATAAACTTCCTCAGATTGATTAAGCTTTTTCTCAAGTTCGGTTTTTTCGTCCCCGAGCTCCTCAAGGAAACCAACTGTTTTTGCAATGTTCCCTGTAAGGGACTGAATTTTCCTGTTGAGCTTGTCCAGGGCCTGGTTTTTGTTCTCAAGCGCCTTTACGAGGTTTGAAAGCTCGTTTTCTTTTCCTGTGAGTTCTTTAAATTTATCAAGCTGCTGTTCAGCATGGTCCCTTAGCTTATTCCTTTTAGTTTCAATTAATTCCTTCAGCCTGGCTACTTCATTCTCAGCATCCTGTTTTTGATTTTCCTTGACCCGGATATCGTTCTCAAATGATTCAATTATGAGTGTACTTTCATTTATAAGATTTTCAGATTCTTCAAGCTGTGATTTTAAATCAACCAGTTCCTCCCTGTATCTTTCAATATTACGCTCTAAGGAATCTTTTCTTTCTTTAGATACCGAAAGCTGGTTATCCACTTTGTATATAGCTTCCGTTTTCGAGTTTAATTCTTCTCGTTTGTACTTCAGAGTATTTTCAGCATTTGAAAGTTCCAGCTTTACCGATTTTACTTCGTCATTTAATTTTGACAATTCAGATTCAAGAAGGATTTTCTTCTGTAAATTTTCTTCTTTTAGTTTCCTTGCTTCCTCTTTCTGGTGAGAGTAGAGTGAGAGTTCTCTTTCTGCAAGATCAAGTTCAAGCTCACGGAGAGAAGACGAAATCCTGTTGTACCTATCGGCTTTTTTAGCCTGTCTTTCAAGGGAATTGACTTTTTTCTGGACCTCTGATACAATATCATTCACCCGTGTAAGATCTGCCTTTACTTCATCGAGCTTTCTTAAAGCGAGTCTTCTTCTAAGTTTGTATTTATTTACACCGGCAGCCTCCTCGAACATCGTACGACGTTCATCAGCTTTATTGCTTAGAATGGTCTCAACCATCTTAAGCTCGATTACCGAGTAGGCATTTGCCCCGATACCGGTATCCATAAAGAGATTAGTAATATCCTTCAGCCTGCAGATATTTTTATTAAGAAGATACTCGCTCTCTCCCGACCGGAATATTCTTCTTGTAATTGTAACATCTGTGTACTCGGTAGGAAGTATGCCTTTATTGTTGTGAATGGTCAGGGAAACTTCGGCCATACCCATAGGTTTTCTTAGAGATGTGCCGTTGAAGATAACGTTTTCCATCTTATCGCTTCGTAAAGCACCGCTTCTCTGTTCTCCAAGCACCCACCTTATGGAATCCACTATGTTGGTTTTGCCGCAGCCATTCGGGCCGACAATAGAGGTTACCCCTTCATTAAAATTGACATTCGTTTTCTGTGCAAAAGATTTAAATCCCAGTATTTCAAGCTTTGATAAATACACTCTATGCTTAACCGTTAAATTGTGTGAAAACTAATTTCATATAATCGATTACTGAATTTGTAACCTGGTAATAAATCAGGAATCCGCCGACTACAATCAGCAAGAGGATAATACCATAAAAATAAACTGTTCCGGGATTCGCATCGAATATAACATAAATGCCCTTAATGAGCCTGTAGAATGACCAGAGAATAAAAAGCAGTAATCCAAGGTAAATATAGATGTTAGCAACGTCTGCAGAAAGCATACGGAACAGAATTATTCCTACCGGTATTAACAGCACCATAGGAAGAAGAGACCAGATGGTTGTGTAGTATATACTGGAAATGAACACTTTTGTCCTTACAAAAAATGATGCGGCCTTAATTATAGCGGACAGAAGAGGAACAAATATAATGAAGATCAGCGTAAGCCAGACAATCGAGAGAGCCGGATGCCATGCAAGGTAACTGATTGTAGATAAAATTCGTTCGCTCCCGAATGAAAGGAGTATCTTCTCAAAGAAAATATTATCACGCAGATAATAAAGCATATTACTAAGAAGCAAAGCAAGGATGGCGGATATTACGAAACCGAGTATGGTAGAATGGTATCCGGACATTATCCGTTGGTCCCGTACATCTGCATAGAAGTTATAGGGACGCAGAAGAGCACGGGATGAATCCTCCCGGAATTTTCTTCC
>DATFVA010000573.1:0-12600 GCA_035260565.1 Ignavibacteriaceae bacterium
ATTGCTTAAAGTTTAGTACCCGCTTTCCTTGTCCTAATGCCCTATACCAATTACGACTGACCAGGGACGTACTGATTTGATTGATGGATTGCTGAAGTACTTAAAGTTTAGCACATCCTTAGTTGTTTTATTGCCCGCTTACCAATGACTATTAATCAAATCCTCAAGCCTCTTCCACAATCTCCGGAGTACTTTTGATATACTGCACGAGCTGACTTATCACAAATTCCTTTTCATCGATAACAGCTTTGACAACATCGCCGATCGAGATCAGTCCTGTCAGTTTTTCATTTTCAAAGACAGGGAGGTGGCGGATTCTTTTTTCAATCATCAATGCCATACATTCCTCAACCTGCCGGTACATATCGACATAGATTACCTTATCCGACATTATTTCTCTGACCGTTGCATTCCTTGAAGATTTTCCCTCTAAAGCTACTTTGCGGGCATAATCCCGTTCAGACATAATGCCTGCTATACTGCCGTTTTCTATAACAAGCAGCGCTCCTATCTTCTTTTCAGCCATCAGTTTTAATGCACTGAAAATTGTGTCATCCGGTGAAACAGAATAAATGTTATATCCTTTATTTAAAAGAATTTCTCTTACTGTCTTCATTTCTGCCCTTTCTCGTTTTTAATGACGGGAAGCTTTATTGATAATAGGCAAAAATTGATAAAGAAGCACTATATATTTTCGGTCAAGTGATTTTTTATTTTATTGTATGATTTGCCTCAACCTTTATATTTGTGAACCAGACTTTCGTCTGGTTGTCTTTTCCATAATGTTCAGTGCTTATAGTAATTCCATCAAACTTTTTATTGCCTTCCCAGGTATAAGGTCTCTCTTTTTCCTTACTTCCGCCTGGTCTGTATATCCACTGTCTGATCATGTTGTCGTCCCCGAGGAATAACACAAAAACATCGTTGGGGGTATAGCCGACGTTATTTTTATACTCGACGATGAGGGAAGTTCCTGTTTCATCACTCAGCGGAAATTTCTTTTTCCCATCGATTTTAATGTCCACATTTTTATCCCATACCATATGGAAAGGGAAGAGGAGCCAGTATTGGTCGTTGATAAATCTTTTGTCTGCGTATACCGTTGTTGCGCTTTGTGTATCGATCTGGTTCCGGTTATATGTGACACTGGTGTCTGCACCACTTATTCCGGGACCATTATAGACAACCCTGCCTGTTTTGGGTTCCCATGCCCAGGTTCTTTTTACCGTGACATCCTTGTTGCGGACATTAAATGTAAAGGCGATAGAGCTTATATCGGAAAATGAATCGATCCCATATTTGCCTGCAACCCATTCCGGAAGGGAATTCTTGTTGGTTTTTTCCTGCGAAAAGGAATCAGTTCCAACTGAAAGCATAATTAATAAACTCAATATGATTGCGAACGGGGACGCAAATCCCGAAACTGTTTTCTTTGATTGTGCCAAATGATTTACAAAACAAGACATTTAAATCCTCATTTTATTAAAGGAAATATGCGGTTAGAAATTGTCATAAATTAGAGCCATCCTATATTTAAGATATTATTCTGTATCACACAAATTTAGGGGAGTAAAATGCAGGTACTTCAGAGCTATTTGAATTATAGAATTATAATGCAGAAAAATATCCCTATTTAAATCTTTTTATTTATTTTTCAATACCAGTAACTCCTAAGTTATATTAAATAGAACTTCTATGTTAAAGAAAATATTTTTAATCGTAATTATGGCTGCTTTAATAAAAAGTACTTATGCAGATTTTCAGTTTGCCGGTGATGTTATTTCTGCGCAGAAATTTGATAACATGGTCGCCTTTAAGCTTAATAATGCACTCTTCAACCTGTACGTAATAAGCGATGATATTATACGTTTCAGGTTCACGAATAAGGAGGAGTTCTCAGGAGCCCCTTCGTATGCTGTAATATATAATTCCTCCGGAACATTTTCATACAGTGACCATTCTGATTATTATGAAATTGCTACCAAAAAACTGATTGTCAGGGTAGCAAAATCTCCTTGCAGAGTAAGCATATATGATAATAGTATGAACCTGCTGAACGAGGATGAAAAAAGTTTCGGGGTTAGTTTTGATGCCGACGAGGTCAGATGTTTTAAAACTCTGTTTAAAGATGAACTGTTTTACGGACTCGGAGAAAAAACCGGCAGCCTGAAGAAGAACGGCGAACAATGGACAATGTGGAATTCGGATACACCCGATTATACTGAAAGGCAGGATCCGCTTTACCAGTCGATACCTTTCTTTATAGGAATCCGGAACCATAAAGCTTACGGGATATTTTTCGACAACACCTACCGGTCATATTTTAATATGGGAGCCAGCAACAACAGGTTCTACTGGTTCGGTGCCGAAAAGGGTGAACTTGATTATTATTTCATAAACGGACCTGAAATCAAGAAAGTCATTTCTCTTTATACATTGCTGACGGGAAGGATGGAATTACCTCCTATGTGGGCCCTGGGATATCAGCAGAGCAAATGGAGTTATTACCCTGAATCGACGGTGCAGACACTTGCCCAGACATTCCGCGATAAGAAAATCCCCTGCGATGTAATCTACCTCGATATACATTATATGAATGGGTACAGAGTTTTTACCTGGGATAATGACAGGTTTCCCGATCCCAATAGAATGCTTAATGAACTTGGAAGAAAAGGATTTAAGGTTGTTACCATTATCGATCCCGGCGTAAAAGCGGATACTAATGATTATAGCCCCGCGAAAGAGGGTCTTGAAAGGGATCTTTTTGCAAAGTATCCCGACGGTGTTGTCTACCAGGGGCAGGTATGGCCGGGATGGGCATATTTCCCCGACTTCACAAAGAAGGAAACACGGGAATGGTGGGGAAAGCAGAATGCAGAGCTTTTAAAACAGGGTATTGCCGGGATATGGAATGATATGAATGAGCCGTCGGCATGGGGACAGGCAATACCGGATATCATTCAGTTTGACGATTACGGTTTTGGGGCATCGTATAAGAAGATCCATAATGTTTATGCGCTGGAAATGGCAAAGGCAACTTTTGAGGGGATTAAGAATAATCTTCCGGGCAGGCGTCCTTTTATTCTTACCCGTGCCGGCTTTTCAGGTATTCAAAGATATGCAGCGGTATGGACAGGCGATAATGCGGCAAGTGAAGTACATTTGAAGCTGGCCTGTACAATGGTGCAGGGATTAAGTTTGAGCGGAGTTGCTTTCTGCGGCAGCGATGTGGGCGGATTCTTCGGATCGCCTTCGCAAAGACTGTATACAAGATGGATGGAATTGGGGGCGTTTACTCCTTTTTACAGGGGACATACAATAATAAATACGCGCGATCAGGAGCCGTGGGCATTCGGAGAAGAAGTTGAAAGATGGGTAACGTCTGTAATGAATCTGCGGTATGAGATGCTGCCGTTCTTTTATACGGAATTTTATAACGCATCAAAAACGGGGGTGCCGATTGTGCGCTCCATGTTTTTGAATTACCAGGATGATGATCAGTGTTATTCTAATGAAGCGCAGTATCAGTATATGATCGGGGATAATTTACTTGTTGCACCGGTGCTCTCGGAGTTTGAGAATTCGAAAAAGCTTTACCTGCCGGAAGGGAAGTGGCTTGGCTGGTGGGATAATAAAGTTTATGAGGGCAGGCAATGGATACTGTCTGAAGCCCCCATAGACAGGATCCCGTTATTTGTAAGGGAAGGCGGGATAATACCTATGCAGAAGAAGCTGGAATATGTTACACAAAATAATAAGGATGTAAATTTTCTGATGCTTAAAATTTTCCCTGGAGAAAATTCAAAGTATGAGTTATACCAGGACGACGGCAGTAGCCTGAAGTACCAGGAAGGTGATTACCTGGTAACAAATATAACAGTAAACAACAATCCGGGATTGGATATAAAGTTAGAGAAAAAAGAAGGCGAATACGTTCCTGAGATAGGGTGGTACGTGTTTAATATTTACAGAACGGAACCCGTAAAAAGTGTAACAGTAAACGGAATAAAGCTTAAGCTATTTGCAGACTCCAGCTACCTTGACCGTACTGAAGCGGGGTATGAGTACAATACTGAAAAGAAGACACTTGTAATTAAATATGTCTCCAAAGGACATAGCACAGGCAGAGACCCTGCTGTCACTGAGTATGAATACAATCCGAAGATAGAGGTTAAAGTCGAGTAATCAGCCGACAGTCTTCGGTTTCTCCATCCACTGATCGCAATAGCCGTTAGGGTTAATTGGACCTTTCACCAGCTCGCAGGTGCCGCAGGGTCCGTTTCCTGCAGGAGGCCGCCAGTGCAGACAATTACTGCAGAATTTTTCCGAGTTCGGGGTCTGACCTACATAATTAAATTGTTTTCTTGTAGCAAGATCGGCATCTGAAAGATTGCTTACATCGCCGCAAGGACCGCTTTCTTTAGATTGTTCTCCCGGACTCTCATTCTCTTCAGGTTTCTTCCCGCCTCCTCCGCAAGCTGCAAGCAGGGTGCTTCCCCCGAGTAAAACTGTACCGGATAACAAGAGATTTTTAACGAAAGTTTTCCTTGTAATATTACCCATTACTCACCTCAAAATTATAAATGAAACTTCAGGATAATATAATATAATGGAAGTTAAAGTGAGTTGAAGGAATTAACAGATTGAGGGATTTATGAATTGAGCCATTGATTTAGAGAAATATTGAATTGACGGATTATTGCTAATCGAATTTATGAATGGCAGTGCTAAGCTAACGGTTACCCAATGCCCGACAAATAATTCCTAATGACTAGCAACCAGCTCAAATCCTTTTTCACATATCAATGTAGAACTGTAATAAACCCTGCAGCTATATTTTCCCGGTTTTCTTTTATTTGATAACGAAATTGAATTTGATAGAACAGCCGTGATATTTTTTGATTCCAGGTTGAACCTCTTTCTGTAAAATGATTTTTTATCCGGACCAACCCACTCCATTCTGATTTCAGGCTTACCGGCAGGTTTTACCCTCGTATCTACCAAACTTAGCACAGCGTGTACAACAGCCTTATCTTTAATGGTAAACCAGTCGGAAATTCCGAAGGCTTTTTTTGTCTTTTTGCCGAACTTGCTGCAGAGAACAACGTCCGCGTCAATTCCTTTGATTTTCCTGACACTAATTTTTTCTTCCTTTTCAGGGACAAGTCTGAAGAGCTTTTCGGCAACTAAATTATTATACAGATATACTTTTACACTGTAGCTGCCCGGCTTCCGCGATTTTATATCAGTTGAGACAGCACTACCTGTTTCCTTTAAAGTATCATGTTGTGAGAAGAATATACTCTTCCTGTAGAATGGTCTGTCCTCATCGCACCAGTCGATCTCGCCTTCTATTACTTTCCCCTTAAGGGCGTCCCTATTCTTCAGCCTGATACCGGCGTAGACCTTTGCTTTATTCTTTTGTTCGAAGACACTCCCGGTATCCCCGGGCATTACATTCTTACGGTTATACCTGCTTCCTAAAAAAACATCGGCAGAAACCGGTCCGTTGGAAAATACAGCTGCCGAGTCGGGATTATAGCTGACCAGTGAAAAGTTATTTTCTGCGACCAATTCTCTGAACAGGTAGACCCTCAGCTTGTACTGACCGGTATCTCTTTTGCCAGGCTGAACCGATATAGCGCTCTTCAGTTCTGATGTTGTATCGCCCGACAGAATGTCCGTTCTTTTCATAAAGAAAGAATTCCCATCCGGATCAATCCAGTCGATATGAAGCATCATATCTTCACCAGGATGGAACTTACGGTTCAATAGCTTAATCGAAGCATACACCTTTGACTTTGCACCTGTCATAAAAGTTTTTACTGAAATAGGATTACCCGATGCTTCATTGATCCCCTTATGGAGTATAACAGAAATATTTATTCCGGAGGATTCTTTTGCAGAATAAGAGACAGAACCCTCTTCTTCATTCATTACAGGATCCAGTCTTGAAGAGCACGCGTAAAGGAGAGCAGCTGAAAGAATAGTCAACATATATAATATATTCTTCATCATCCGGCTCATATCATTTTAATAATTATGTTTGAACTTTTCTGCTTTACTTTCCAGAACCATGCAGAAAGCAGAAGCATAACTGTAAGAAGTATTGCCGCCCCGGTTAAAGTATCAGCAAGATCCCCTATACGGTAAAATAAATCGATGCGTTTTGAGAAGATCCCGAGCAGGGCAATGTGCATACAATAGAAGAAAAGGGGAACTTTTCCTACTATACCCATAACGTCAAGTATTTTAGAAATATACCTGTTCAGGACGATCAGGATACTTACACCCGTTACTACACTGGCAAAGAACCAGATGTTGAAATAAAGGCTTGGAGGATATTTCTGGTCGAGGAAAAAGGAGTATGAGCTGAACTCCGAAAAAGGAAATATATTTCCATATCCCCTCGCAAATCTTATCGCTATCGCAAGCAGGAAAGCACCGGCAGCAATAAGCAAGCTCATATAAACTTTTTTGTTATCGGATTCCCACGACTTTAACCAGCCGTTCGCCATAACAGAACCCAGGACAGCTACAGCAAACCAGGGTATAACAGGATATTTATTAAATTCTCCCGCATCCACGAAAGTCTGCATCAAAACCGTCTGCCAGGTATTGGAAGGATCATAATGTATCTGAAGAAGAAAGGGATGGATCAGCAGAACAAGGATCCCGGTTAGTAACCTGTACTGCCACTTCCACTGGATAATGAATGATAATCCGATCATCGACATCCCGATCGTAGAGATAATCCCAAGGTGAAACGGATCGAATCGCGCAAACCCGCTCCAGGATGAATTCACCCATGTCATCTGCAGCAGCACAAGAAAGAGGCTCCTCTTGATCATCTGCCATCTTATCTCACCTTCGGCGATACCTTTGGTTTTTCTTTTCTTAAAAGAATACCATACCATTGCCCCGTTCATCATAAGGAAACCCGGAGCGCAAAGGTAGCTTGAATATCTGAGGATAAATTGTCCCCAGGATGAGAATAACGGATCGGCTGGATCGAGATATTTCCAGATTGAGTTCAGGTAGTAAGAACTATGATCCAGCAGCATCAGGATCACTATAAATCCTCTGAACTGATCTACAAATTCAAAACGTTTTGCTTTAATAGAAGTATTTTCCAATTACAGTCCGTGTTTTTTGTTTCAATCAGGAATCGATATAATTATTAAACCTTCATCCTCGTCGGCAACATAAATGAAATGATCGTCTGCAGTAACGCCTTTTGCATAGCCAGTCTGAATTGTTCCTATCCTGTATGGAGCCGAAGGATTGGAAACGTCAATGATCTGAAGCCCGCGCAGCTCTGTGGTGATATAAACTTTGCCTGACTGATAAAAAACTTCTTTCGCATAGCCTCCTGTATCGAATTTACCTGCAAGCTTTATATCGAGAGAATCGGAGTAGTCGATTATTGCAAGTCCCCCTTTACCCGAAGCAACATATGCAATGGGCATACCAGGGTTTATACACACATTCTCTGCGTAGCCGTCGGTATCAACTACCTTGATAAGTGGATAATTCCCGGTACCTGTCTGAAGTTGAGAGATGTCATAGAAAGCAAGACCCATCTCGCCTACTGCCACAAGTATATAATTGCTGTCCGAGGAACATGCTACACCCTGGGCGTATCCTGGCGGAGTCAAAGGGCTGGTTGGATTGGGGTGGAACGGATCACTGTTATCGGCAATCCAGACTCCTTCCTCACTGACAGCTATCAATAGAAACTTTTTATATATGCAGAAATCTTTGCCAGGTTTTAAATTTCTATTATTGAAAAATTCCGGATTATTTGGATCGGCCACATTTATCATAGTAATTCCGAATAGGCCAGAGGCAATATAAATTATTGAATCAAGCTGTGCTATTTTTGAGGAATATCCGCGGCATCCTTCAATCAGATTTGCTAGCAGCTTCGGTGATGAAGGATCTGAGGCATTTATTATTCCAAGTCCTCCTTCACCCTGTGCAATATAAACCAGCGTATCCTTCACTACTACATCCTGTGCGAATCCGGAAGTCTTATACTTACTGACAATTTTATATCCCCCGTCCCCGCCTGTTATCGAATCGGGATCATTGGGAGTGCCGCAGCCTGTTAAAAAAATCAGGGATACAAATATTAAAATCACTGTATATTTAATCATTTTTATTTTCCTATAGGTTTAAAATTCCAGGTTATATTTGATTTTCATTCCCGCCTGGTACTGATCGTAACTTTTCTCATCCGAAATGTATTCGGCATTCACAGCAGCAGGGGTCCCTGTCTTTCTTGCAGTAAAGGAATAGAAAGCAGATACATTCGTATTACCGGCAAGGTCAATGTTATAATTGAAGGTGACGTCAAGGTTCTTATCGTGTCTGCCCGCGTGTATCGGGTCGATTTCATAGAAGTTAGTGGTTGTATAAAATGTTCTTTCATACTGAACGTCTATGCCGACAGAATTTTTCATTCTCAGTATTTTGGGAAGATTATAGCTTATGCCTGCAAAATAATTATGACTGTAATTGTCTGCATTAACATCATCCGCCGTTCCTTTAGACTCTCCGGGTTCATCATAACCTTTAGCCGTCGATGTTATATATTTATAACCTGCATTGGCGCTTAGGTTTTTGGTAATTGACTGATAGACCCTTATGCCGTACATAAAATCATTGCTGTCGTACTCGGTGTTGTTCGGATCGAGGAGATACCTGTAATAAGAGAAGTAGAATCTCATCCTGGTATTGTTAAATAAATAATGCTGAACCGAGAGGCTGAAATCATCTTTGGAAAATTCATAAGGCTGAAAAGTAAGGGGTACAAACCCGTAAACGGCTGCCCAGTCCTCATCCCTGAAATGTCTTACATAGAAATGAGGTATATACGAATAACTAATCATAAAGTTAGATTTCGGAAGAAAGTACTGCATCCATCCGATGCTGAACCTCATCCAGTCCTTAACATTGTTAAAGGAATACCGGTTATAGCTGTAATCGAATGAAAATTCAGATTTAAGTTTCTTAATTAGAGTGTTTGAGTAAGTTAGCCCCAGACCATATTGTACAACAAGATCGTCGTACCTGTTGATATGGAAACGTCCTTCATCCTCACGGTTCATAAAACGCTGGATGTACTTATCGGAATATTTGAGGATGTTGCTGTCATAATAGGGGCTAATGGAAATATCCGCATTCCAGTACTTTATTTTTTTCTTAGGACTATCTTCAGAATAACTTAGCGAAGCAGGCATCATTGCCAGGAGGATGAAGATGATCATTAAGTTGTTTCGAAAAGAGCCGGTGTTTTTTTTAATTTTTAATATCATTATAACTATTCCAGCTTTACATCTTTTTTAGGGAATAATACTCTTGCAAGGATGGTATTTTTATCTTTATCGAGCGGGGTGAATGTATAAGTATGCTTACCGGAAGGTACCCGGATGTAGAACTCTCTTGCTTTGCCTGGTACTAGCTTTGCATTTTGCTTATAGCCTGTTACTTCTGAATAGACACTGCTAAGCAGGTACGTCTGAATAACTTTGCCGTCCTCTTTCACCTGTATCCGGTAATCGATCCTGCCTTTCATATTGAAGTGATTTTCAAACCGTGTTAACACCCTCAACTCAGATGGTCCGTTTATCCTGATCTTCAGGGGTTTCTTTTCCGAGAACCGGTAATAATGGACGACATTCTCGTGTGTTACAAGGTCAACCGGTTCATTCGGCCGCGAAGGTGAAAGCAATATCCATTTTAATTTTTTCTCCTTCGCTCCTTTGAATAGGTACTTTGCTGCCGCAGCGGGTGCATCGTTTTCAGTGGTGATTTCAATGGAATGTTCCCCGGAACTCAATTCAATCTTCAAACCTTTTGTACCGGAATTACCCTGCATGGCGTTATAATCATACTTCGACCTTTCGCCTCCGTCCACTCTGTAAAATATTGAGGAGCTTTTATTTATATCTGGACCCTTCACAAGCGGCCTTATTGCAATCTGCAGACTTCCGGGGCCTTTTATAAGCAGCAGGGTCGGATTTTCTTTCGATACTTTATAGTATGTGACAGAGTGACCCGATTCTGTAAAAGTTATACTACCGCCCGAATGAAGAGACCGCAGCGTTTTTGTCTGAGACATTCCTGTCCCGATAAAGAATATGGCAGGCAGAAGTAATATCTCTATTATAAACTTTTTCACTTTCATTTTTAAAGCTCTGTTAATTCGTGCTGAGGAAATTCAGTTTTCTCCGGGGACATTGCATCCGTTACGAATTCCGTACCCAGTTTATGCCGTTTTTTTTCAAATACCAGTATCGTAATTATGCATGCTGCAAGTATCACCGTGATGATGGATGTCAGTGTAATATTATAACGCTTCTGAATGAATATCTCTCCCTCACCCGGAAGGGGAAGGGGAGAAGGGCTTGCAGGAAGTCCGTAATTATGTGCAAGCTGTGTTATATTCAGAAGATGAATAAAAGGAATATTTTTCTCCGACATTCTTATCAGTACTCCCTTGATCGGGAAATTCTTCATTGAAAGAGGAGGAGAATATCCGCCGGGAATAAACTGGTAATTTTCGATTGAACCTATACTGGCAATGCCACCGCCGACGTTTATAAAGATTTTTATTGGTCCCGGAGCATTCTGCCTGTATATCTCCAGTCTTCTTTCAATGTTATTTTCGAGATATTCATCATTTATTAATTCAACCCCGTTCCTTTCGATGGCCGAGTGGATCAGGCTGCGGCCTTCGGGACTAAGTCCACGCCCGCGGTCAAGTCCGCCTCCATATGATGCAGCTATTGATCTGTACTTGAAAATACCGGCATCAAACAAAATTTTTTCCATATCCAGCCAGGTATAATAAGGATCATTAGCTCCCCAGTTCGAAGCACCTTCGGAAGTGATTATGACAGGTTTAATCTTTAAAGTCTGCAAAGCGGAATGCACTGCAATATTTAATGCTGGAAAGGAACCCGTGAAGGAAACCGCTGCAGCATCGCCCTCTTTCAATCCAGCCTCCTTCAGCATCTCCACAACTACCGCCGCAAAGTTCGGATTAAGAGAAGTCAGCTTGGCCTCGATATATCCCCGGTCTGTAGTAATGGGTGTTATATCCTGACCGATCAGCGCAGTCCTGTTGGGATCGTTGACTGCATCAATGAATATTCCCTTCTGCAGCCTTTCTTCTTTTAAGATATCCTGGGCTGTCCTGGCAAGCTTAGAAGCCTCAAGCTTTTCTTCATACCATTTGCGTTTATAGTCAATCTTATCATTTTCTATAATGAATAGACCAATGAATGAAATAAGTGTCAATAAACCTAAAACCCAGACCGAGCCTGCAGTAAAATTTTTCACATTTATATTTTATATTGAATTATTAAGCAGGGAACAATTCCCCGTTGAAAATTAAAATTACAATTAACCTTACAAGCACCGATGTTATAAAGAGTACACTTAAAGTCTTGAATATGCCCTGTTTCCCGAACCAGTGAGCTATCAGCCCCGGTACAACCCAGCCGACAGCCTGAAGCTGAACCAGGTTTCCCGCCACATCAATTGTAAGGAACTGGCGGGATATGTTAGCCAGCAGGCACCCGACCAGCAGGCATAAAACCATCTGCCTTCTCCCATAGAGGAATGCGTAACTCCCAACCAGCTTTATTACCAGGAAAGTTGAAAAGCTTACCAGCACTATGCCGATCAGCCTGTCCGGCTGTGAAAGCAGAAGTGCGATATAGCCGGGCACAACTATTCCTCCGGCAGCAAGTCCAAATACTTCGTAAGAGAGCAGACTGAAAATCAGTCCCAGCGTAATCGCCAGTTCAATCATACATTAAACTCCTTTGTTCAAATAACTCTGCAACAGGCGCTCCCATCCCTCCCATATTCCCGATTGCAAGTACTGTAGATTCCTTCTCCGTGCAGGAGAGAATTGCATTAAAAACGTTCTGAGGATCGGTCCATCCCAGGTTAAGTATTTTGTTCCTTCTTACTCCTGCAGAAACACAGAGGTGCTCAACCATATCAGTCGACTGACCAATGAGGACCAGGTAATCCAGGATACCGGCCAGTTTTTCTCCTGCCATCGAAGAAAGCTGCTTCGCCCTGTCGAGCCTATCCTGTCGCGTATTCAATAAAATTATTTTCGTTCCGGTAAGTTTTTTTTCCCTCCGCAGGTTGCCGGCTATCATCATAGTTGACTGCGGGTCGTTGGCCGCAAATGCATTATAGAAATGAATTGTTTTGCCTTCCTGAATAAGGTTGTGCACTATAAGCACACCGGCATCCGGTATTGCTTTGTGCATTCCTCTGAGAGCCGTATCTTTATTTATTCCGAGTTGGCTGCAGACAGCAAGTGCAAGGGCTGCATTCTCTCTGTGCTCAATGTACCTGAAGCCGCTTAAGTCTTCGTTAGTTATTATCTCAGGATCCGCATAATGGAGACGGCACTTTTTCTTTTCTGCTATCTCTTTCAGAGCGGGGAACAGATCTACTTCGGATGTATAACAGTCCTGTTTTGCCGGGATTGTTTTGCCGAGTGCAGTGGCTATTTCAGGAAGCGAGTAACCCATAATCTCAACATGGTCGAGGCGCACATTGGTAATA
>DATFVA010000574.1:0-11720 GCA_035260565.1 Ignavibacteriaceae bacterium
CAGGACCCGGAGTGACAGAAATATCCTGAATCTCAATATCAAATAATTTCAGTTTTTCCTTCAGAAGCTCGGCATTCCGGGTAAGCTCTTCCTCTGCTACCTTAAAATCTTCAGCCGGAGCGGGGTCAAGCAGATCAAGACCGGCTTTCTTAAAATTAATCTTTTCATCCCAGGGATCAGGCAGTTTCTGGTCAAGATCATGTTCAGCATCTCTTTCGGGCATTTCCCCAGTCTTTTCAAGGTCAACCTTCTTAATTTCACTCTTTTGAATGATATCTTCCTGGTTTGATCCCTGTTTTGCTTTGCTGCTGTTTTCGGGGATATCCCCTCCATCTTTTCTTATAATTCTGATTCGTGTTTGTTCCTGTTCCTCATCAGACATCACCTCTTCAGCACCGATAAGCTCCTCTTTGAAATTTTTCTTTTTCTTCTTTTTATCTTCTCTCAGGTCTTTGATTTTCTGAAGGTTTTTTTCCTCCGCATCGGGGCGGTTTATTTTTATTCCGCCGGTTTGTTTTGTCCTGTTCAGAATGAATGTCTTTATAAAGGCAGTTACTTTTTCCAGGTCAATATTGAACGCAAGGATTATCAAAACCATGAAAGCAGCAAACAAAAATATAATACTTCCCGCGCCGCCAAGAAGTCTTCCAATACCTTTCCCGAGGTAATCTCCTATTGAGCCTGATATTTCATATGTATTTGAAAACATATCGAAACTTGCTCTCAGCACACCGAAAAAAGCAGATAGTATTAATCCTGCAATTATCAGAAAATTGAAAGAGCTGATCATCTGTTTGAACGATATTCTTTTGAAGTAAGAGAAACCCCAGACAAAAATTATAACGGGAAAGATTGCGGAGAATATTCCGAGAGTATTATTTACGAAGAAATCAGCAAGATAGGCCCCAAAAATGCCGACAAGGTTATTTGTTCCCCTGAAGTCGGCTTCAGGATTAAATATCCTGAAGAGATCCGAAAACCTATAATTTAGAATTGCCTGGTCATACCTGGAGTAGGACAGAAGGCTTAAAAGTAAAAATACCGAAAAGACTATAAGGAAAAGTCCTAGCAGCTTTTTTTTATTCTTAACTAAAGCAGGTTCATCTTCGGCAGGTTTTACCTTCCCGTTTCCTGGTTTCTTCTTCATATCAGATTAATTCTTATTCATAGCACCATTATCGCCGGGCAGCGACTTTAATACATTAGTTGCAAGATAAGGAATAACATTCGAAGTATCTACACCGGCAGCATATTTCAAATCGTCTTCAAATCCATTCTGGAGCAGAAGCTTCCCATGTTCAGTTTCTTTAAGCATCTCAAAAGGGTTTTCACCGAATGAATTGTTAAGAGAAACAGAAACCCTTGAAGTATCGGTTATCTCAAGCCCTTCCTTATGATTTATAACTTCCTGTATTAAACGGCCTGCGCATACTGAATCTTCCAGTGAGAAAGTGTTGGATTTACCCGCACATAATATTTCAAAGTCCTTACCGGTCTTAATAACCTGTTCCGCAATAGCACCAAGGTTTAGGAACGAGCAAACATAGAGATTCTCTGAAAATTTTGCTTTGACTATCGCTTTAGACCCGTTGGTGGTATAAAGGATGATAGTCTTGCCCGACACAATTTCGGGAGTATATTCAAGGGGTGAATTACCGAGAGCAAATCCCTCAACTTTTTTTGTGTTCCGTTCTCCTCCGAGAAGTGTTTGTCCCCCGAACATTCCTCCTGATATCTTAACTCCGAATTCCACAGTGGCAACAGGAACAATTTCTCTTGCTCCATTCTGCAATGCAGTGATTATTGTCGTAGAAGCACGAAGCACATCAATAACAATGACAGTTTTCCGGGTAAAGAAAAGCTCATCCGCTATTACCGGGGAAAACAGTACATTAACCCTCATAGAAACTCTAATCTTCCTTTTTTATAAAAGGTAATTTAACAACTTCGGCAGGTATTTCCTTACCACGTATCATAAAATTAATTTTACTTCCCTCATTTGTATATTCAGCATCAACATAACCCAGGGCTATTGGTTTATCCAGAACCGGGCTAACGGTTCCGCTGGTTACGGTACCGACCTTTTTACCATCTACCGTAAAATCATATCCATGTCGTGGGAATGCTTTCTCGCCGGTTGTTACAGGCACAAGTTTTCTTTTCAACCCTTCTTGTTTCACTTTAAGGAGTGATTCTTTACCTATAAAATTATCTTTCTTCAGCTTAGTAATCCAGCCAAGACCTGCTTCAAGGGGGTTGGTTGTCTGGTCTATATCATTGCCGTAGAGGCAGAAGCCCATTTCAAGCCTCAACGAATCCCGGCAGCCCAGGCCTGTCGGCTGAATATCAAATTCTTTTCCCGCATCCATTACAGCATTCCACAGATCTTCGGCAGTTTTCTCATCTCCCTTAAAATACAGCTCATAACCTAGCTCACCGGTATAGCCTGTTCTCGATAATATCATATCGATCCCGTTAACCTTTGTTTTGATAAAATGATAGTATTCCATATCTACCGGTTCGGCAGTCAGCTTCTGAACTATTTTTTTCGAATTAGGTCCCTGGATTGCAAGCAGTGAATATTCATCACTTTTATTCTGAAGCTCAGCACCAGGATTATTTTTCTTCATCCATTCAAAATCTTTTTCAATGTTCGATGCATTAATTACAAGCATAAATTCTTTTTCAGCAAGACGGTAGACCAGCAGATCATCTACAATGCCCCCGTCTTCATAACACATAGCGGAGTACTGTACACGTCCCGGTGTCAGTTTAGAGGCATCGTTCACAGTAATAAGTTGAACGAAATCAAGAGCTTTATCTCCTTTTACAAACACCTCTCCCATATGAGAAACATCAAAAACCCCGACGGAATTTCTGACTGCTTTATGTTCTGCGATAATTGAAGAATATTGAACAGGCATATAATATCCTGCAAACTCAACTATCTTCGCCCCTTCTTTCACATGTACATTATAGAATTTTGTTTTTTTCATAGCTGTATAAGATTAAATTTAATTTTCCCCGGATTTTTTCCAGTCATTTAAAAATTTATCCAGTCCCGCATTTGTAAGCGGATGATTGAATAATTTATTTATTACTTCAAAGGGCATTGTACAGACATCTGCACCGATCAGGGCTGCTTCCACAAGATGAAGCGGATGGCGGATGCTTGCTACAAGCACTTCAGTTTCATAGTTATAATTCCTGTATATCTGTACAATCTGTGAGATTAAATCCATACCGCTTGTACTGATATCATCAAGCCTGCCGACGAAAGGACTTATATATGATGCGCCGGCCTTGGCGGCAAGCAAAGCCTGCGATGGTGAAAAACAGAGGGTAACGTTGGTTTTAATCCCCTCTTCAGATAAAGTCTTTACTGATTTTAACCCTTCTTTAATCAGCGGAACTTTTACAACGATATTCCTGTGAATTTTTGAAAGTTCTCTTCCTTCCTTAACAATTCCCTCATAGTCGGTTGAAATAACTTCAGCACTGACAGGACCATCAACAATTTCCAGTATTTCATCCAGAAGTTTCCGGAAATCTTTACCTGTTTTTGAAACGAGTGAAGGATTGGTTGTTACGCCGTCAAGTATGCCGAGGGATTCAGCTTCTTTTATTTCTTCAATATCAGCAGTATCAATGAAAAATTTCATTCTGTTCTCCGGAAAGATTGAGTTAGTTTATTTCTTCTGTTAATTCTTTCTGGGTTTTTCGCGAGAAAAACCTGAACTGGCCTACCGGAATTGATTCATCCTCTTCCAGGGTAATTTTCACAAGATACTTAAACTGAAGTCTGGTTAGCCCTTTTATTTTCCCTTCCTTCAGCTTTCCGGCGACACTTGGATGGCATTTTACAATAACCGAACGTTCTTTTGAAACTCTTCTGAATTTCTTCATCCAGTCTTCGAGATCATAGACAAGATGCGAGCCTTTTGTCTGGAGACCTGTACCCAGGCAGTAAGGACAAACTTCCTTCATGGCCTGCATTATATTCTGCCTTATCCTCTGACGGGTTATCTGAACCAGGCCGAAATCAGACATAGGAAGGACGGACACTTTTGCACGGTCTCTTCTGAATTCCTTTTTCAGCTCATCATAAATTTTCTTACGGTTCCTATCTTCCTCAAGATCGATAAAATCGATAACTATGATACCGCCTATATCGCGCAGTCTCAACTGGCGTGCGATTTCACGGGAGGCCTCGAGGTCGGTCTTTAAACTGTTAAGCTCCTGTTCCTTACTCTTCGCATACCGTCCGCTGTTGACATCTATTACCACCATTGCTTCGGTGTGTTCTATTATCAGGTATCCGCCGCTCGGAAGCGAGACTCTTCTTCCCATAAGTATTTTAATCTGCTCTTCTATCTTAAAAGCATCAAAGATTTGTAGATGCGATTTGTATAATTCTATCTTGTCGGCAAGTGACGGCTGGACAAGCTGAACATATTCCTTTATCTGGCGGTACAATTTTTTGGAATCGATGAATACTTTTGAAATATCCGGCGTAAACAAGTCGCGGATTACGCTTGAGGTTGTACTCAAATCCTGGTATACCAGAGAAGGCGGTTCTTCACTTTTAACCGTAGTTTCAATTTCCACCCAGGTTTTAAGCAGGTTACTGAGATCCTCTTTAAGACTTTCCTCGGTCTGGTTCCGTGCAACTGTACGGATTATTAAACCGTAATTCCTTGGGAGGATGCTGCGGGCAATGTGTCTTAATCTTCTTCTTTCCTTAAAATCTGATATTCTTTTTGAAACACCTATTTTATTATCAAAAGGAAGAAGTACGCAAAATCTCCCCGGGAGGGAGACAGATGATGTTACGCGAACACCTTTATTATTAACAGGTTCTTTTGTGATTTGAACGATAATATCCTGTCCTTTATGAAGGTGAGGAACATTCGATTCACGGTTCCTGTTGTTCTGCTGGCTGTTATTTTTCTGCGCCTGCGGGGATTCATCATCATCATCATCATCGACATCGGAATCATCCTCACCGATCATATCCTGAAGCTGTTTAGTGGTTTCGCCGATATCGGAAAAATGAAGGAAGGCGTCGTGCTTCATGCCTATATCAACAAAGGCAGCTCTTATACCCGGAAGGACACGGGCTATCCGCCCCAGGTACATATCGCCGACCATACGCCGGTTTTCGGGGTAGTCAACAAAAAAGTCGACTAAATTTCCCTCTTCGGTTATGGCCACGCGTGTCTGGGTGGTAGAAGAATTTATTATAATCTCTTTTGTCATAAAGGACAAACTCTTTCAATGAAAGTAAATATTTCATTATAAAAAAATTAGGGTATCCTTCGCTTAATATGTAAGCCGGTAATGCTCCTTCCGGTTGTGTGCTATCTTCACTGCAGATTACACAATTTCTCAGAAAGGATAATAAAACCCAAAACCTGATACGTTCCAAATACACGGTTTCCATCCCAAGCGATTATTGTTATTTAAAAAAGCGCCGGACAAATAGTCCGGCAGAAAACTTCTATTATGCTTCTGTTTTAGTCTCTTTGTTTTCTTCTTTAAGAAGGTCTTTTCTGCTTAAAGAATACTTGCCGTTTTCAGATTTCAAGAGCTTAACGCTGACTTTATCGCCTTCTTTAAAGTAATCCGAAACTTTATTAACTCTCTTATTATCAATCTGAGAGATATGAAGCAGTCCTTCTTTGCCTGGAAGAATTTCAACAAAAGCTCCGAACTCCATTATTTTGGTAACAACGCCGTCGTAAATTTCACCGACTTCAGGCGTTGCAGTTAACTTTTTAATATGCTCTTTGCACCGGGCAGCACTATCGCGGTCAGGCGAAGCAATACTTACAGTTCCGTCATCCTCAATATTTATATCGACGCCAAACAATCTCTGCATTCCCTGGATAGTTTTTCCGCCGGGGCCGATGATAAGGCCGATCTGGTCGGTTTCGACTTTTATCTGGATAAGCCTTGGAGCATAAGGAGAAAGATGTTCACGCGGCTGATTGATCGATTCATTCATAATACCGAGGATATGCATTCTTCCGTCTTTTGCCTGGTTAAGAGCCTTTTCCATAATTTCAAAGGGAATTCCTTCAATCTTTATATCCATCTGGAAGGCGGTAATACCTGCTTCAGTTCCGGCGACTTTGAAATCCATATCTCCAAGGTGATCTTCATTTCCAAGAATATCGGAAAGTATAGAATGTTTATCGCCTTCTTTTACCAGTCCCATGGCTATTCCTGCTACAGCTTTTCCCATTGGTACACCTGCATCAAATAAAGCAAGAGAGCCTGCACATACCGTAGCCATTGATGAAGAGCCGTTAGATTCCAGAATATCGGATATTATCCGGACAGTATAGGGGAAGACAGCTTCTTCCGGGAACATAATTTTCAAGGCACGCTCAGCCAGGTTGCCGTGTCCGATTTCTCTTCTTCCGACACCGGTCATACGTCCAACTTCACCGACACTGAATGGCGGAAAATTATAATGGAGCATAAATTTCTTAGAGTATTCTGCAACAAGACCATCAACGGTCTGCTCATCATTTTTAGTTCCAAGGGTTACTGAAGTTAAACTCTGGGTTTCGCCCCTGGTAAACAAAGCCGAACCATGTGTTCTCGGAAGCACGCCTGTTTCTACTGTAATAGGCCTTATCTGGGTGGTATTTCTGCCGTCAAGTCTGACTCCTTCATCGAGTATCCGTTTTCTCATCAGATCTTTCTCGATATCATGCATAATATTCTTTATGATCTTTTCAGATTCGGGGAAAGCTTCACTCAGCTGCTCAATAACAGAATTGGTAAGTTCTTTATTTTTACTGCTTCTTTCTTCCTTGGCTAAAACAGAATGGACGATTTCCTTAAACGGTTCAAGTGCTTTTTCCCTTACAGCATTTTCCAGCCCTTCAGGAATTTCTTTTACAGGAACTTCCCGTTTTGCTTTTCCCACTTCAGCTCTAAGCTCATTCTGAAGATCAACCAGTTTTTTGATTTCTCCCTGTGCATATTTTAATGCATTCAGAAGATCAGCTTCACCAACTTCCTTCGATTCACCCTCAACCATCATTATCGAATCTGTAGTTCCGGCTACAACGAGTTCCAGATCGCTCTCTTTTAACTGCTGGTGGGTAGGATTTGCGACGAATTCACCATTTACCCTGCCAACCCTTATCTCAGCTATAGGGCCGTTAAAAGGTATATCAGAGATCAGCAGGGCTGCAGACGCCCCGGTAGCAGCAAGCACATCTGAATCATTCTCTCCATCATAAGAGAGTACGAATGCAATTATCTGTGTCTCGTTCGTATAATTATCGGGGAACAGGGGACGGATAGGACGATCGACAAGGCGTGCACTTAATATTTCTTTTTCAGAGGGTCTACCTTCTCTTTTAATATAACCGCCGGGGAATTTACCTGCAGCGGATGTCTTCTCCCTGTATTCAACCTGCAGGGGAAAAAAGTCCTGGTCTTCTTTAGCTTCTTCTGCAGCAACTGCAGTGACCAAAACCATTGTATCGGCGTATCTAACCATGACTGCACCATTAGCCTGTTTAGCAAACCGGCCGGTTTCTATTGAAAACTTACGTCCGCCGATCTCAACTTCTTTTAAAACTGTCATTTTTTACCTTCAATTCTTTCTTACATTCATTTTATTTTCTGATATTTAATTCCTGAATAACCGTCCTGTACCTGTTGATATCCTTTTTCATCAGATAATCAAGTAGTCTTCTTCTTTTACCAACCATCATCATCAATCCTCTTCGTGAATGATGATCTTTTTTATGCGCATTAAAATGCCCGGTCAGTTCATTTATTCTTCCTGTCAGAATTGCAACCTGGACCTCAGCTTTGCCTGAATCTTTTGCATTTCCGCCGAATTTTTTAATTACTTCGAGTTTTTCCTCTTTGGTCATTTATCTATCCTTATTATATATTATACAATGTAATCCCAGTCGCAACCGGAATTAATTAATTTATTTCAATTTTTGTTAACGGTTTCAAAGCTTCTGATTAATTCCTTCCCGTTCTGCTTGTCGGCTTTCATCTGGATTACAAGTTCATCCGCAGACGAAAATTTCTCCTCACCGCGCAGCCTTTCCAGCACTGAGACTTTTACTTTCTCTCCGTAGATCTCATCATCAAAATCATATATATAAACCTCAGGGACTATCTTGCCTGAATTATAAAACGTCGGCCTCTTTCCTATACTCAATAATCCATAATGCCTGCCGCTGCCGTTAAAGAATTCTACCAGGTAAATTCCCAGTTCAGGAAGCAGTTTATGTTCATTATCCGGTTTTATGTTAGCTGTAGGAAAACCAAGTTCCCTTCCGCGTTTATCACCTTCAATCACGACGCCTGAAAATTCATAATTACGGTTGAGATAAGCATTTGCAATCCTGATATTCCCTTCAGAAAGTGCTTTTCTGATTTTAGTACTGCTGACTATTTCACCATCCATCCGGAATGCATCTACAGTTTCAACTCCGAAGCCGTACTGCTTTCCCATATCCCGAAGAGTTGATTCATCTCCTCCGCGGCCTTTTCCAAAATGATGATCATACCCGATTATAATTTCTTTGATGCCGATTTTATCTATTATATAGTTCTTAAAGAATTCCTCTGCAGACTGCTGTGAAAATTCTTTGGTGAAATTAATTATAAGCAGGTTCATGATTCCGAGTTTTTCAAGAACTGCTGCTTTTTCAGCCGGTGTACTTAATATTTTAAAGTCGGCGGTTTTTGAAATCACATTCCTCGGGTGAGGATCAAAAGTGATAAGGAAATTTCTTCCGTTCGCACTCCTGCTTTTACCAATCAGCTTATCAATAATTTTCCTATGACCGAGATGGACACCGTCAAACGTACCCAGCGTTAAAAATGTATTTTCATCTTTTTTTATTTCAGAAATATCGTGAAATATATTCATACAATACTTAAATCAAACAATAGCTTATTAATATAAGTTATTTTAGCAGAAAATAAAATGTTAATCCTATAAGTCATATTAACATAATGAGTTATGGAATTCTGCATTTTCATGAGCAGATTCTAATGTTTTGATAAATTCTTCCGGAAGGAAGGCATCTTCCACTTTATAATCGCCTATAGCTGTTCTTCTCAGGCTGCTTAAAATTCCACCGCAGCCTAGTTCATTACCCAAACTATCTGCGATAGACCTAATATAAGTCCCTTTGGAACATTTGATTCTGAATTGGATCTCGGGTAAAACAATATTCAAAATTTCAAAATCATATATTTCGATCTCTCTCGGCTCTCTTTTTATTACCTTACCCTGCCGGGCCAGTTTATATAAAGGTTTACCTCCCACCTTCAATGCCGAATACATGGGGGGAATCTGCAGTATCCTGCCTGTCAACTTCTCTTTCTCTCTTAATATCATCTCTTCCGTTAGATGGGCTGTGGATTTTTCTTCAGTTAATTCCGTTTCAGTATCCATTGAAGGAGAAGTTTTACCAAGGGTAATAATTCCTTCATAAACTTTTGGAAGATCCTGGAATGAAGAGATTCCCTTAGTTTTTTTACCTGTACAGACGATAAGGAGACCGGTAGCCATCGGATCCAGAGTACCCGCATGACCTACCTTTTTAACATTTATTGCCGCGCGTAATTTCCTGATTACCTTAAAAGAGGTCCACCCTTTAGGTTTGTCAATTAGTATAATTTCGCCGGCCTGAAAATCAATACCGTTATCAATTATCTTCTTTGTTATCATCCTCGTGAATTTTTTTTATCAGGCCTTCTATTTTTTCCACATAATCGAGAGTATCATCAATAAAGAATTTCAGTTCCGGTATAAATTTTATTTTTACCCTGTGAGCAAGCTCTGTTCTGATAAATCCGGTTCTCACCCTTATTTTTTCCAGAACGGCCTCCCTCTTTTCCTTCTCAAACACGGAAATATAAATTTTAGCAATTTTTAAATCGGGACTCAGCTTAACATTAGTTATGGTCAGAAGTCCGAATGCCGGATCATGAAGTTTATACAAAAAAATCATGCTGACTTCTTCTTTGAGAAGATGTTCCAGTTTATCAATTCTGTAAGCCATTCAGTCACCCGGTTCCGATTCTAAAAATATTAAGCTAATTTTTTCTTCGTCTCTATAATTTTATAAGCTTCGATTATATCACCGACCTTTAAGTCGTTAAAGTTATTGAGATTAAGACCACACTCATAGCCGGCATCGACTTCACGTACATCGTCCTTAAATCTTTTTAATGAACCTATTTCACCTTCGTGAATTACGATACCATCCCTGATGAGCCTTATCTTATTATTACGCATAATCTTACCATCCTGAACATAGCACCCGGCAACAGTTCCGGTTTTAGGTACTTTGAAAGTATCGCGGACTTCAAGGGTTGCAACCACCTCTTCAGATAATACTGGTGAAAGTAATCCTTCAAGCGCTGATTTAACTTCGTTAATGGCATCGTAGATAACACTATATAATCTTATATCGACATTCTGTGTTTCAGCAAGTTTTCTTGCGTTAAGATTAGGCCGTACATGGAACCCGATTATAATTGCATCGGAGGCAGAGGCCAGAAGAACATCGCTTTCAGAAATTCCTCCGACACCTTTATGAATTACCTGTACAATGACTTCCTCATTAGATAATTTCATAAGTGAATCAGATAGTGCCTCTACGGAACCATCCACATCACCTTTCACGATCAGCGCAAGTTCTTTAACGCCGCCGATACTAATCTGTTTGGCAATCTCATCGAGCGTAATATGCCGGACCTGTTTCTGATCCTGTTCCCTTTTTAGCTGCTGTCTCTTGATTCCGATATCGCGCGCAACTCTTTCAGATTCAACGACAACGAATGTATCCCCGGCCTGGGGAGATCCTTCAAATCCAAGCACCTGCACAGGGGTGGAAGGTCCGGCTTCATCAACTTTATTTCCGCGTTCATCAAACATCGCACGGACTTTGCCCTGATAGATACCTGCTACAAAAGGATCACCTACTTTAAGGGAACCTTTCTGCACAAGGATAGTCCCAGTAATTCCACGACCTTTATCCAGTTCTGATTCAACCACCGCACCGCGGGCAGCACGATCGGGATTTGCTTTTAATTCAAGCAGTTCTGCTTCAAGCAATATTTTTTCCAGGAGGGTATCAACATTGACACCGGTCTTCGCAGAGATTTCAACACACTGATTTTTACCGCCCCAGTCCTCTACAAGAACATTTCTATCAGCCAGCTGCTGTTTAATCTTATCAATGTTTGCGCCTGGTTTATCAATTTTATTAATCGCTATAACTATAGGAACACCTGCGGCCTGCGCATGGTTAATAGCCTCTACTGTCTGGGGCATAACCGCATCATCTGCAGCTACTACGAGTATCACAATATCTGTCAGCTGTGCGCCTCTTGCTCTCATAGCAGTGAATGCTTCGTGACCCGGGGTATCGAGGAAAGTTATATTCTTTCCATTTCCAACGTCAACTTTATAAGCCCCAATATGCTGAGTAATTCCGCCTGATTCTCCGGCAACAACATTTGATCTCCTGATATAATCAAGCAATGATGTCTTTCCGTGATCGACATGTCCCATTATAGTGACGACGGGCGGTCTCGGTTTCAGAGTATCCGGTTCATCTGAAACATCTTCAAGAGCTTCGGCCGTATATTCTGTCTGGAATTCCACTTCAAATCCGAATTCATCCCCTACGAGAGTAATTGTTTCCACATCAAGT
>DATFVA010000575.1:0-7472 GCA_035260565.1 Ignavibacteriaceae bacterium
ATAATTCAAGAATAAGAATAAACCCGGTGAGATTATACATAAATCTTGTAAGTTCCTTTGATATAAAATTGGATAGATCTTTAAAGATTAGCTTCACCTTGTCAAATACTGTGGGTAACTTTTGTGTTGGCCGGTTGGAATTATTTCTCATCATAGACTCCAAATAATAAAAATATTCATTGAATATTTCTATCATTTGGGGTTTCACCCCAAAATAGGGGGACGCGAACGAATTTGCAAATTAATTAAAAAAATTTCCTTTTTGATTTAAAAAAGACTCAAACAGGGCGTAGGAATTCATTAGGAGATGTGTCAGCATCCTTTCAATTTAGAGCTCTCCTCTGTTTTGAGAACCCTAAATATCTTCAATTTTTACTGAAATTTCTATCGAGTCGAATTACTGACATTTTTAATGAGTCATTACATTTAATGGAAAGACTCAGATAAAGGATTGTACAGGTTTGCAAATTTTCTTAATTTTGCCCCGCACCCTTAGCTCAGTTGGTAGAGCATCTGACTCTTAATCAGCAGGTCACCGGTTCGAGCCCGGTAGGGTGCACAAGAAAAGATTGAAGTATAGCTTAAATTCAATGAAGCCGTCTGATTTTATTGTTAGACGGCTTACTTATTTATTTAAGATTTACTGAACGTTTTTTAATCCTCTCCTGTTTTGGTTCTTTCATTTACCTAAAAGAACGAGGTACAATTAGAACCCTAAACCTTGAAGGCTTTTTCCATAATCAACTGTTCAGTCTTTGAAATTCCATATTTACTTGCAATACCAACCGGTTATCATATTAAAATAAAATGAGGCTAACTTTATTTAAATAGTATGGTAGCAGTACTCAGTTGAAAGCAAAATAAAAGACCGCCGGAAAGACGGTCTTTTGGAAAAAAATAGCTTTATTTTGTCAGGCAGTTTTGGTTTTTGGAATTAACTTATTGACAATATTATAAATCCACGCAATTAAGAAACCGCCAATAAAACCATCAACGAAACCCCACAGGAATCCAATTATGGATCCACCCCAAGAATACGAGTAGCCCAAATATAGAGTAGAAAGTTTGGAAACAATTTCACCGGGAGCGCCGCGTATCAGCAACCACCAGGTTACCACCAAAACAGAAAGCCCCCACACAAACCCTACTGCTATTCCTAAAGCTCTTTTGCGAAGTTCCATTATAACCTCCCAAATTAGTTAATGACGGAGTGGATTATGCAATTATTTAGGGAGAAATGCAATTAATCTATTCAAAAACTTGCAAATTAGATTTCATTCTCCTGGGACTATTTTTTCGAATTTTAATTTTATCTATAATTTGTTGAAAATAATCAACTAATTAATAGATAAGACATTATGAAAAAAAGGAAAACAAAATCTCAAAGGTGCACAATTCAAAGTTTATCAAACAGTATTCAGCTCTTGATCCATTCTGTTACGAAGAGCGGTTTTCGATATCAGGATGTTGTAAGCAGGGGCAGACTGAATATAAACTCACTGCCCTGTCCAATTTTACTATTGACCTTAATAGATCCGCCCTGGGCGCTAACGAATTCCTTTGCTATTGAAAGTCCCAGTCCCCATCCACGTTCCGTTTTTCTGCCAAGCTGACTGAAACGGCCGAATAACTTCAACTGATCCTCTTCAGAAATACCGGTACCAAAATCTTTAACGGAGAAAAAAATGCTATCCCTGTTTTTCCCTAAAGACAATATAATCCTGCTCCCTTTTTCCGAGTATCGGATTGCATTGCTTAAAAGATTAACGAGTACCCAGACTGTTTTTTCAATGTCGAGATTTATAGCCGGGATATGTTCCTCTATTTCTGTTTCAAGCTGAATTTCTTTTTCGGATAAAAGAATCATCAATGCTGTGGTGGCGTAGTCTATGATATCAACCGGATTAACCATTGAAAAATTAAGTCTTATGTTGCCTGTTTCCACCTGGGAAAAATTGAGGATCTCATTAACCATTTTACCGAGCCGGTTGCTTTGGGTTCTAATAGAATGAATCAGTTCTGCCTGTTCTTTATTCAAGTCCCCGATACGGGAATCCTCAAGCAGATTGACGGTCAGGTTTATAGATGATATCGGGGTTTTCATTTCGTGCGAAACAGTAGAGATCAGCCTTGTCTTTGCATCATCCCTTTCTTTATAACGTGTCAAAATGAATAAAGTAATAATTATACTTAGAACAACAACAATGATAGTATACATTATTACCTTCCCCGCTTTATTCTCAGCGATGGAATTTTTCCTGTTGATTGCAGTCATATTGAGCGAATAAATCTTAGATATAATATTTCTCAGCTCAAAGTAATATGCACGTTGTTTCGAATAACGCAAACTATCTATGTTTTCCAGCTGTAAAATTTTAAGGAAATCCAGGAAGTTCGAACGAAGGTTTTCCACAAGAGCCTTTTCACCCGGTTCAGTGATATTCTCTGATTCTTTATCAAGGCTGGATCTGAATTTTTTTGCATTGATAGGAATATCTGCATATTTTTTTTCAAGAAGCGATATGTACATTTCATCCAGAGAGCTGAGCATATCGGTTGCATAGCCGATAGTACGGTAATTGTCATTTATCGTTCCCTTTGAAGACTGCGCAAGCTGGCTGATAAAAACTATCGCTATAACACCGAGGGCAATTATAATAATAAAAAGGAAGAGTACGCCGGAGAATATTTTATTTTTGTTAGACTGCATTTTCTATCCGGAAAAATAAACCTGCCTCGATAATTTATTTAGAAACGGCTGAATACCGGAGTATTTATAATGATCAGATTGATATGAAAAACCTTCTGAATCTATGAGGGTAATATTAAAAGAATAAACAGTCAGATGGAATCTTCTTAAACTATTTTGGGGATTTTCGAATTCAATTTCAAAACTGGCGGAATCAGCATCATTATTTAATTCAGTTTTTACAAAGAATTCTTCAATACCAAAATGCGAGGCAACTGCACGCCTGAGAACATCAATTCTGGACTCTATGTTAATCTTATTGTTCATCTATTCATATCTTAAAGTTATCAATATCCTCCCGGCGGCCCATTATTACCAACAGGCAATCAGGCATCAGCCTGAATTCGGCATCAGGCATCAGGTAAAATTTATCCTGCATTATATCTTTAACCGCAATAACAAGCAGATTAAACCTTGAGCGGAGTTTTATCTGCTTAAGTGTTTTCCCCACAAAATCCTCAGGGGCTGCCGCCTCGACGATGCTGAACTCGGAGGTAAGAGGTATATGCTCCAGCAGATTGGCAGACGACAGTTTTTGTGAAAGGGCGAGGGCAATATCCTTTTCAGGCAGAATTACTTCATCGGCACCCATCAGTTCGAGTATCTTAGCATGGTTTTCATTTATTGCCTTCACAATTATTTTCCGGATCTTGCGTTCCTTAAGATAATGTGCAGCAAGAATACTTGCTTCCATATTCTGACCGATGCTTATAATAACTGCATCCACTGAAGCCGTTACAAATTCATCAAGTACCTTCTTGTTTTTAGCATCGGCAATAACAGCATCGGAAACATAATCTTTTATCTCATCGATCTTTACCTGATCTATATCAATTGCCAACACCTGGTGGCCTCGTTTGGACAGTGACCTTGCAACATTAAATCCGAAGTTGCCAAGGCCGATTACCACAAATTGTTTCAACTTATTTCTCCTTTTTATCCGATTAAAATATCCTCTTCAGGATAGCTATAACCATTAACTGCATTTCCTTTCAATAAAGAAAATCCCAGGACAAGGGGGCCAACCCTGCCGAGAAACATTGTGAGTGTTAGTAAGATCTTGCCTGTTACCGAAAGTCCTGAAGTTATTCCTGTAGAAAGCCCAACCGTTCCAAAGGCAGATACAGTCTCAAATAATATTCTTATAAACGAAGCGTTTTCTGTTCCGCAGAGAATAATAACAATTACAGCTATCCAAATAAGACTAATACCAGTCAATACGGTTACACTTGATATTATTTCATTGTTAATTTTTCTTTTGAAGAGCACGGTGTCTTTAAGTCCCCGAAGGACTGAATAAATATTTTTAATTATAACACCGAATGAAGTTGTTTTGATTCCCCCTCCTGTGCTGCCCGGCGACGCTCCAATAAACATAAGGATAATTATAATGAGCAGGCTTGATTTAGTCATTGAGCCTATATCGATTGTATTAAACCCCGTAGTTGTAGAGGCTGAAATAACCTGGAACGAGGCATCGAGAGTTTTATTTCCGACTGAATCCGAAAACCGGGAACCTTCAATTCCGAAGACAAGGACTGTCCCGGCCAGTATAAGCAGTACCGTAAGCGACAATACTACTTTACTATGAAGTGACAAATTTGCGGGATTGATTTTTCTTATTTTTTTAAGAGTGAAGTCATAAACATCATAGAGGACAAAAAAACCGACTGCACCAGCTATACATACAAGATCAATTACAATATTGAGATATAGACTATGACCATACGAAGTGATGCTATCGCTAAACAGTCCAAACCCTGCTGTGCAGAACCCGGATACAGAGTGGAATAAACTGACATAAAGCGCTCTTGAAAACGGAAAAAAAGCCGACCAGTACATATACAGGCCGAGTGTTCCGAGCATCTCGATTATAAATGTAAAAACAAACACTATTTTTACAAAGTGCGTCATATCTATTTTCAGAGGTCTGCCAAGCGATTCCCTTAGTATTTTCCTTCCCCGCAAAGAAATCTCCTTTTTCTGTCCAATGAAAACCATGACAATAAAAACCATATAACCCAGTCCCCCGATCTGTACAAGAATAAGTATAACCCATTGACCAAACAGGGTATAATAACTTCCTGTATCAACAACTACCAGACCCGTAGTTGAAACACCTGATGCTGCTGTAAATAGTGCATCAACGAAAGGCTGTGACGCACCATTAACGCTTGCTTCAGGAAGCATAAGCAAAAAAGTACCCATCAGGGTAATCAGTAGAAAACCCAACACAAGAAACCTGAGAGGTGACAAACTTTTATAGAGCCGATTGAACATTTTATTTCTTTTATATAAGCAATAATCAAGAAGGCTAAATCAAGGAATGTACCACCGCAGAATCTCTTTACACAAGCATAAATGATCACCGCTGAGGCTTCAGAATTGCACCAATCACTCCAAAATGAAAAAGAGTTTTTCATAATGGAAGGGTTGGTCTGGTTAAAAAACGCCAAACTCCGTTCGGCAGGGGTTAATTTTTCTGCACAGTATTTGATCTTATCATAAGAAAAAAAGGCTGTGGATTATGGAACCGGGTGATGAAAAAATGAATCTGAGTTCAGGAAAGCAGTATTTCTTTTCTACTGTAATAATGTTTTTCTTTATAACAATCCTGTATACTGTGCAGGATAGCATAGGCTATGAAACTGTATCTATGATCCTGCTGCTGATAATATTCATTCTGCCGATATTCAATTTCAGTAAAGGTCCGATAATTTTAGCGGCGGTGATCAGTGGGCTTGGATGGGATTATTATTTTATTCCGCCTCATTTTACAATGTACATAGGCAGGACAGAAGACGTAGTTATGCTGTTTTTATTTTTTATTGTGGCGGTTACAAATGGAATACTTGCATCTAAAGTCAATACACAGAAGGCGGAGATGCTGAAAGTTGAAAGAAGGCTGAAATCATTATATACGCTGGTGAAGAGGCTGTCGCATTTCGAAACGCGGGATGAAAAATTAAGTGAGGCAGTGAAAATTATCCGGGAGGTTTTTGGTCTGGATAGTACGGTGCTGCTTGTCAGCAAAGGAGAAAAGTTAAGCAGGACACCTCATTCATCGGGCACTTTCGTTGTGGATGAACTGGAATGGCTTGCAGCAGATGCGTCTTTTAAGATGATGATGCCTGCAGGTAAAACAACCAATACCGTCAGCAATGCGGAAGCATTATATATCCCCGTAATAAATTCAGACAATAAGGCAGAGGTGATTATAGGAATAAGATTAAGCGATGAAATTTTGCCTGATAAAGATGAGATGGATTTTTTAAGAATATTTGTTGCTGAGTTAAAATCCTGCCTTACAAGAGTTCCCGATTATTCAAGTCCATAGGACTGAAGCTTCCGGTAAAGTGTTGTAAGACCTATTCCCAGGATTTCGGCAGCTTTGGTTTTATTTCCACCCGCTTCGTTGAGAATTTTAAGTATATGGCTTTTTTCAACCTCTTCAAGATTTCCGGAAGATGTATTTTGTTTTAAAGAATTTGAGACATCTTTCGGAAGCAAGTCTGCTGACAACTGGCCATCGGAGAGTATAACTGCCCTCTCAATTATATTTCTCAACTCACGTATATTGCCCGGAAATGTATAGTTAATAATAGCCGGGAGGAAGTTATCAGAGACGTTATTTATTTTCTTATTCAGTTTTTGAGAAAATAAAAAAATGAAAAAATCAGTCAGCTCTTTAATGTCATCTTTTCTTTCACGCAATGGAGGAATATCGATCTTTACAACTGAGATGCGGTAATAAAGATCATCCCTGAAATTCCCTGTTTTAATTTCCTCCTCAAGGTTCCTGTTTGTAGCAGCAATAATTCTTACATCAACTATCGTGGGTTTAGTATCCCCTGTTTTAATAAAACTATTTGTTTCAATTGCTCTGAGGAGTTTGGCCTGCAGGGAAATTTCAAGCTCTCCTATTTCATCAAGGAAGAGCGTTCCGCCATCCGCTTCCTCAAATAATCCCTTTTTATTTTTATTGGCGCCTGTAAAAGCACCCGCGGTATAACCGAACATTTCAGATTCCAGCAGATCTTTTGAAAAAGCACTGCAGTTTACAGCTACGAAGGGATGTTTTTTTCTTTTACCCGAATAATGAATTGACTGAGCGAATATCTCCTTCCCTGTTCCCGTTTCGCCGATTAACAAGACGGGTGTATCTGTAAGGGCAACCCTGGTGGAAACATCCACAGCATGCCTTATTGCCTGTGAATTCCCGGTAATATTATCAAAACTGTATTTTTGTCCCACCTGTTTTTCAAGATGAGCTAATCTTTTATGCAGAGAAGCTTTCTCGAGAGCGTTCTTAACGACAGGTACGATCTTACTATCCTCATCCCCTTTGGTAATATAATCGAAAGCTCCTTCTTTGATTGCTTTTACACCATCTTCTATTGTACCATAAGCCGTAAGAACGATAATCTCTGTCAAAGGATTAATTTTTTTAATTTCCGGGATGAGATTCAATCCGTTCACATCGGGAAGTCTCACATCAGTGATAACGAGAGGATGTTCTTCTTTCCTGAACGAAGTTAATCCTTCGCGTCCGGTACTAGCTGTATCTATTTTATAGCCTTCAAGTGAAAGCAGCCGTGCCAGAAGAGTTCTTAATTCAGGCTCATCATCGATGATTAATATATTTTTTGACATTTCAACTTTAAATTAAGCTAAGGGAAAATGAAGGACAAGCGCACAGTATAACAATTGGGGGGCCTGCGGG
>DATFVA010000576.1:0-3810 GCA_035260565.1 Ignavibacteriaceae bacterium
TCGGGCCTTGAAGTGGCCAAAAGATTAAAAAAGAAGAATACTCCCTTTATTTTTATTTCAGCTTTTTCCGTCCCCGAAAATCTAAGGCGTGCTGAAGAGCTGGACCCCGCCGGAATAATTACCAAACCATTTGATGAAACGGAACTGGGACTTCTGATTCAAAAGATAAACTGATTTATTCTACACTCTTGCTGTACCATCAGCGTTATTGAATATGATTGTCCACTTTACTCCCTCCGACTGATCCAGCATTACCCGGGCATTGAGCTGACTTTCTGAGATGCTTTCAAACAACTGAAGGCCAAGTTTTCCTTCCTTCATTTTCTCTTCCTTATTAAAGCCTATGCCATCATCTTTTACACTAAGCTGCAGTTTTCCATCGATAGTTGTAAGTATTATTTCAATTAAGCCTCCGCGGGTACCAGGGAAAGCATGTTTGAAAGCGTTGGTTACAAGTTCAGTCAGTATAAGTCCTGCAGGGATTGCCTTATCAATTAACGCCTCAGCTTCATCCAGTTTGAATTCAAGTTTGATCTTACCGGAATGATCCAGGTAGCTTTGTGCAATAAGTTCCGTAAGTTCCCTGATATATTCGCTTAAATTTATCCGCGATAAATCCCCCGTTTTGTAAAGTTTTTCGTGTACCAGCGCCATAGTACGGATCCTGGTTTTTATATCTGTGATGATTTCCAGCAGTTTTTCGTCCTGTATCGCTTCCGCTTTAAGGCCGAGCAGGGAGGAAATTATCTGCATATTGTTTTTTGTCCTGTGATGAAGTTCCTTCAGCAGAACATCTTTTTCCCTGAGCTGGATCTCAATTTTTTTATAGGCTTCTTCGAGGCGTTTTTCTGCATCCATTCTTTCGGTTATATCGGTATTGGTGCCGAACCACCTGACAATCCGGCCGCTATCGTCTCTTACAGGGAGCGCCCTCGAAAGGAACCATCTGTACTCACCAGTCCTGCTTCTTAAGGGGAATGTATCTTCCCATGGCTCCCCGCTTTTAATTGAATCTGTAAATTTTTTAACAACGCGGTCAAGGTGTTCCGGGTGCTGCACTTCCTTCCAGCCCCAGCCTTCCATCTGCCTGAAATTTGTTCCTGTGTAATCATACCACCTCTTATTATACCAGTATAACCATCCTGTGCTGTCGGCCATCCAGGCCAGCTGCGAAATGTTGTCGCCGAGTGTTACAAACCGTCCCGTAGCTGTACTTAATTCCTCTTCCATCTTTTTACGCACGGTGATATCAAGAGTCTGTACGAAAATTCCCTCGGGTACAGGAATTGAGTGCACCCGGTACCATCCCTCACGACCATCTTCGAACTTAAAGCTGTTTTCGATACTTTGAGGAACCCTTTCCTGCATTGTATGCTGTAAAGCTTCAAAAAAAGATGACCCTTCTATCCCCGGAACCATCTCAAAGATAGTTCTTCCTATCATTTCAGACCGGGGCTTATAGGCATGCTGTGCCTGTACATCATTTACATAAAGGAAATTCCAATTATAATCGATTATGGAACATCCTTCAATTAATTTATCCAGCGTGCTGCTGTATTTCAAGGAGGCTTCGTCGATTCTTTCTTTCAGGCTGTGCGGGGTTGAATTCACTTTATCTGCTTTTAAATTGAGAATTAAAATGGAATACAAGGCGAAGTAAATTAATCATTCATGTTATTAATAATCCTGGTTAATTATTATTAAAGGTCTCTATATACCGGCTATGTGCTCTCTGTCATATTCCCTCTGATGGAAACTGCTTAAATAATCTGTTTATATGGGGTTTTTCAATCGTAAGATAGAAAATGTACATCATAAGCTGGTTAAGGCAAATAGCAACAATACCTATTACCGATCCATACATAAGCGCAGTTCCATAGCCGCTGGCCTGACCTATACCGTACATAGGGTTTCTGAATAACATGTAGGGACCTTCTTTTTTAAATTCGCTGATGAATTTACCAAGGAAAAGATCTTTATAGTAATAAATATCGATTCCGATAAGTACTGCAGACCAGGTATTCACTATCATTCCAATGGTGAAGATAAGTATGCCTGCTGTAAATACTAAAGGCTTCATTATGCCGAGTGAATAAAATATAAAGCCTGCCGATTTAGTAATTAACAGGCTATAGGCAGCGGCGGAGAAAAAGAACATAAGTGCGGTTATGAACTGATAAACGTCATAACCCTTTTTTTCCCCATATCTTGAGATCAATTTCTTTGAGATTCCATTATTAGTAAAACTATTGAACAGGAAGAGGTATCGTATTATGAAAATTGTAAAAAAATAAATAACGGTTTGCATGAACCCGAAGACGTTGTTCAGATAAATATGCAGGAAATAACCCGGGATTATCACCATAATCAGCATAACCCTCATAAGGTTGAATTTATCAAGCAGTACCCCGCCCATTGCAAGAAAAACTTTTATGATCTTAATTATGCTCTTCATCCCGCTGACAGATAATTAACGATTGATCCCAGCCGCAGGAGAATTTATGGCTGCACGCGGCCTGATCGTCATCTGCCACTGATGCATAGGCACTTCTTTCATCCCTGATAATATTGATCATACTGATGTTTTTCACAGTCTTTTCGGCTGCATACGAAACATAATCCCCGGCCACTTTTTTAGATGCAAGTGCTAACATATAATCTCCTGCTAATTCAGGGATGAAGAATAAATATTTAACAGGATTAATTGACTGACTAATGTCACCATCATTCCGCACCCGTGACCAATGAACTAAATAAACGGATCTGTATTTTTCCTGAAAAGGTGATGAGAGTGTGATTCTATTCCCTTATAATGCGTGCGTCACGGTTTTAGTTATTCCAATAATGTATTATGCTGATGAAACTTAATTAACCGGGTGCAGCCAATGATTGAACCAAAAGATTCCATTAAATATGTACCGCTATTCTCTGCGCTGGCAGAGGAGGATATTGAGAGTATCCGCAGTGCGGGAATAATAAGACATTTTCAAAAAAACATGGTGATAATGGATGAAACCAAGGAAGAAGGCAGCGGATTATTCATTATTTTATCGGGTTCTGTAAAAGTGACCAGGAACGATTCGAGGGGAAATGAAATTATTCTTGCATTACTTGATGAAAATGATTATTTCGGTGAAATGTCGCTTCTGGATGGACTTCCCCCCTCCGCTAATGTAATAGCAATGGAAAAATCGGAAACATTTTTTATAGGAAGGGATGATTTTCAGCAGCTTCTTAATTCCAAACCAAAAATGATGGAGCCTCTGCTTAAAGGGGTTATAACAAGGCTGAGGGAAGCCGACAACAAAATAAAATCACTATCGCTAAGCAAAGCAAAAGATAAGATAATAGAGGCGGTAATTCAGCTGGCAGAGATCAATGGCGTAAGAAAGCAGGGGCTGGTGGAGGTAAACCTCCCGTTCCAGCACGAAATTGCCAATATGGCCGGTACATCAAGAGAAACAGTTTCCCGTGTGCTGCATGCTCTTTACAAGAAAGGGCTAATTCAGCTGGAGGGATCAATTATACGTATACCGGATTATGACGCGTTTAAGAAGGCATATCATTGAGGGGGAAAAGTAAAGTTCGTGGAAATTGGAGGACAGAGAACGTTTTGCGGCCGGCCTGATTTTTAGGAGGGAATGACCGGGATCAGTATTAACAGTTTGCAAATTATTTTCTTTATTTAATATTAACAGAAAATTATCAGCAGCCAGATATTTATTATATCCCCCGCTTCGATCGGGTATTCTCCCATTGACCGTTTTTGTAATGGGCTATAAGGGATGATGAATTTTGAGCTAATGGGCA
>DATFVA010000577.1:0-10477 GCA_035260565.1 Ignavibacteriaceae bacterium
GCGGGTAAACCCGGCATTAGGCGGGTAAATCTGCAAAACCTTTATTCGTCGGTTCGAATCCGACCGGCGCCTCTAATATAATACTACTGAAGGGGATAATTCAAAATGTTCCACTTTGTCTATGTACTCAGAAGTCTGAAAGATAATAAAAGGTATATCGGCCTAACGAATAATTTAAATAGAAGAATATTTCAACACAATTCCGGCAAGGTAAGTTCTACCCGGGGCCGCCTTCCCCTGGAATTGATCTATTCTGAAAAATATTCCGACCGCTCTGTAGCTGCTAGTAGAGAAAAATATTTGAAAAGTGGAACCGGTAGAAAATTTCTGGAACAAATGAACTTATAACATTTTGCTTGTTAGGCGAAGGCCCGCCTAAGGCGGGTAAACCCGGCATTAGGCGGGTAAATCTGCAAAACCTTTATTCGTCGGTTCGAATCCGACCGGGCCTCAACAAAACCTGATTCTCAAGGAGAGTCAGGTTTTTTTATTGTTATATCCTTCTGCAAAATCTTTATTCGCCGTTTCTACCATAGGCATATCCGGAGAAAAGCAATAAATTTATCCGGTATTTTATTAAATTTGTTGATTATCAGTAAAAAAAACATCGCAAATGGAATATCTCTTAAGCTTTATTATAGGGTACCTGCTTGGATCATTCCCTGCCGGTTACATTATTCTTAAGAAAAGCAGAGGAATCAATATAACCGAGGAAGGTTCCGGTAATGTAGGCGCGATGAATTCTTATGAGCTTACAAACTCAAAGTTTATCGGACTTCTTGTGATGGTTATTGATGCTCTGAAAGGACTGTTCAGCGTTTACATCATTCTCCTTATTTTTCCATTAAACTTTATTTTTCCTGCGATAGCATTGTTTTGTGCAGTATTCGCGCATTGTTACAATCCCTGGCTGGGATTTAAGGGAGGGCGGGGACTGGCAACTGCGGCAGGAGGCTCTTCCCTTCTCTTTCCGTTTGCCCTCATTTTATGGGGAGTACTCTGGCTTGCAATCTATATTTATCAGAAAGATATTTTATGGGCTAATGTCTGGGCGACCATTATGGCACTGATTATAATTCTTACTTCCCCGGGTATAGCAGTGAAATATTCTTTTCCCCGTGCTGCAACGCAAGGTGAATTAATACTTTTCAGTATCGCCCTGCTCATTCTTATATTTGTAAGGCACATTGATCCATTTAAAGAAATTATAAAAAATAAAAACTTCATCAGGAAGGTGAAACGATGACCCCTAATTTGAAAAAAAGATTATTCACAGCCGGCGCCGTGCTTGTTATTCTGACTGCTGCCTTTATGATCATCAGACCGGATAAGCCGGAACCATTATTCAGATCTTCCGACAGCGGTTACTCACTTACGACCTACCAGAATAAAGACAAGGATAATTCAAACATTAGTAATTCAAGAAATAATATCATTACAGAGACAGTTAAAAAAGTGAGTCCTGCAGTTGTAGGGATCAATGTAACTGAAATACGTCAGTACAGGGATCCATTCGGTTCATTTTTCGACGATCCGTTTTTTAAGCAATTCTTTAACAACAGGTCATACAGCGAAAAAGTAAAAGGACTGGGTTCCGGGTTTATAATTTCTCCTGACGGATACATCGTAACTAACGATCACGTAGCCGGCAACGCAACTGAAATTACTGTTACAATGACAAACGGGAAACATTATAAAGCGAAGGTTGTAGGAAGCGACCCCATTACAGATATCTGCCTGCTCAAGGTTGATGCTTCTGATCTTCCCTATGAAATTCTTGGAAATTCAGGCGACGTGATGATTGGTGAATGGGTAATTGCCCTGGGCAATCCTTTTGGATTATTTGAAATTAACGACAAGCCTACAGTTACGGTAGGAGTAATAAGTTCCACAGGGATGAACCTTGAGCCTATAAACAACAGGTACTATATAAATATGCTTCAGACCGATGCTGCTATTAACGGAGGCAACAGCGGAGGTCCGCTGGTTAACAGCGAGGGAGAAGTCATAGGTATGAATACCCTTATTTTTACCGGCGGTAACGGTTCCCAGGGAAGCATAGGACTGGGTTTTGCTATTCCAATTGATAAAATAAAAAGAATTATTTCAGAGCTGAAAGAGAACGGAAAGATCGACCGCGATTTTGATCCCGGTATGAGAATCCAGACAATTGATGAACAGATTGCAAAATATTACAGCCTTGATGAAACCCGCGGAGTGATTATCACCCAGATACTCCCCGATTCGCCTGCGAAGCGCGCAGGATTGAAAGTAGGAGATATTATTGTACAGGTAGAGAATTACCGCATTAACGATGACCAGACAATTATAGGTGTGTTCCAGGAATTCAGGAAAGGGCAGACGGTTACTCTGAATATTCTAAGGGATAACAAACCAATGACGGTTCAAATGAAACTGGAGAATAACAAATGATAGAGCGCTATACTCTTCCAGAGATGGGAAAGATCTGGGAAGATAAGTTTAAGTATGATACCTGGCTGAAAATTGAAATACTTGCCTGTGAAGCAAGAAGCAAAATGGGAGAAATACCTGAAGCCGATGTTGATATAATAAAAAAGAAAGCAAAATTTGAGATTAAAAGGATACTTGAAATTGAAGAGACAACAAAGCACGATGTTATAGCTTTCCTTACCAATGTTGCTGAATACGTTGGTCCTGAATCGAGGCACATCCACTACGGAATGACATCATCAGATATCCTTGATACCACACTTTCGTACCAGATGAAACGTGCGGGGGAATTGCTGCTAAGCAGACTAAACGAACTTAAAGCGGCATTAAAAAAGAGAGCCCTTGAGCATAAGAATACCATTTGTGTCGGCAGATCGCATGGGATACATGCTGAGCCTACAACAATGGGACTAAAATTTGCTCTCTGGTATGAAGAGACAAAAAGAAATATTAAAAGGCTGGAAAGTGCGTTAGACGAGATCAGTGTGGGGCAGATATCGGGGGCCGTAGGTACTTTTGAGCATCTTTCTCCCCAGGTTGAAGAATACGTATGTGAAAAAATGGGGTTAAAACCTGCACCTGTTACAACACAGGTTATTCAACGCGACAGGCATGCACAGTTTTTAACGACCCTTGCTGTAATCGGAGCTACACTTGAAAAAATTGCTATAGAAATAAGACACCTTCAGCGCACTGAAGTACTGGAGGCTGAAGAATATTTCTCAAAAGGCCAAAAAGGTTCATCTGCAATGCCGCATAAAAGGAACCCGATTGTAAGCGAGCGGATAACGGGTCTTTCCAGAGTGCTTCGGGGAAATGCAATGGCTGCGATTGAAGACGTTGCACTCTGGCACGAACGCGATATATCCCATTCATCTGTTGAAAGGATAATCGTACCCGACAGCTGTATTGCGCTCGATTATATGCTTGACCTTATGATAAAACTAATTGCAAACCTTATCGTATATCCTGAACACATGCTGAAGAATATGGGAATAACACGCGGACTTATTTTTTCACAGACGATTATGCTGAAGCTTGTAAATAAAGGCATATCGCGGGAAGACGCATACAAGCTGGTTCAGACTCCTGCTATGGAGGTGTGGGCCGATGAATCAAAAAACCTTAAAGATGAATTACTGAAATCTGAAGATATAAAGAAGTATATATCCCCTAAAGAATTAGAAGAAATATTTAATAATGATAAGATGCTGAAGAATGTAGATTATATATTCTCACGTTCGGTAGAGAAGGATTGACCGGACGAGACGAATCCGGTTCCGGCTGCATCCATCCGCCTGTCAGACCGAAGCTGGTTATCGCGGGAATATTGTAATTATTGAATTTATTTCTTCTTGAAAGCCTTATACAACCCGTATCCCAACACCGACAAACTAATCAACCCGCCTGTAGTTTGTAAGACTCTCGAGTTCGCAAGTTTTTCCAGGTTCATTCCCCCGCCCCGCTGTTTCATTTCCTTGTCGCTATAAATCGAATCGAAAAATTCAACTCTATCTTTCACTGATTTAAAGGCAATAACAAAATTGGATTCGTCCTTGACAGGATAAAATTTTACCGCACAATGCTCCTCAAGTCCATCTATCTCATCTATGTTTTCGAATTCCCACCTCCCTCTGAAGACGGAATAATTAACGGTGCTTCTTTTTTCACGTGAATAGAGCGGATCTTCAAAAACCCGAATTTTTTTCCCATCCTCATCTATTATTGTTTTCTGGATAACTTCTCCGTGCGGGGTTTCGTCTTCCTCAATCATGTCTCTAAGGGAATCAGTTTCTTTTGCTTTTTTCTTTAAAATCTCGTCGCTTTTTTTCATGCCGGTTCTCCGGATAGTTTAGGTCATCTTAATAAATAAAATTAAAGATATTGATTATATATAACGAAAAGAAATTAATTTCAAAACTATAAATTATCAGATCCATTTACTTCAAGAGATTCTTCCACAGCTCGTTTAAGGGATTCAAAATCAACGGGTTTCATCAGATATTTCCGGGGCTCTGTTTTTATTGCTTTCAGGTATGTATCAACATCCGTAAGAGCTGTCAGATAGATAACAGGAATGTTATATTCTTTATTTATCAGTTCAGCCGTCTCAATACCGTTCAATTTCCCGTTAAGCATTATATCCATTAAAATGAGATCAGGGTGATTTTCTTCCGTAAGTTTTATTGCATCTTCGGCATTATCGCAAATACCGGCAATTTCATACCCCCGATTTTTAAGACTCTTTTTGAGATCAAGAGCAATTATCTTCTGATCTTCAACAATTAATATTTTTTTTTTATCGCTCTGCATAGTATAAATCTGACTTTATAATAAAGTATTAGCACCTCTCTTTAAATGAGTTCTAACACAAAGAATGTACGATGTATTCCAAAATATGATAACTGCATCAAACTATTTGGTTTTATCCTCCTATATTTGCCCATCCCCCACCATTTTTTCCGTTTGTTCGGTTGGGAACTATTCTTAAATTGTAGTGTTAACAAAGAATTATATGTCAATAAAACTATCAAATAAAATGAAAAAACTACTTGCAGTTATTATTATCCTTGTAGCCGCAAATGTATATTTTGCATATACAGGGGAAACCGGCAATTCATTTACCCAGGATAAAGACAGTACCGGGGTTGTTGAACCGGTCCCCTATCAGTCAAAGGTTGATAAACTTGTAAACGCAATAATTTCTAGATATCATTATAAAAAAGTGGATCTGAATGATTCTCTTTCCGCTGAAATTTATAAAAAGTATATAAATACTCTCGATTTCAGTCATAGCTATTTCCTCTCCTCAGATATTGATAAATTCAACGCATTCAAGACCGATCTGGACGATATGATAAAGGACGGGGACATTGATCCGGCATTTGAGATTTTTAATACTTTCAAGGAGAGGATGCATCAGCGTCTTGATTATGCCGGGAGTTTATTAAAGAAAGAGTTTGATTATACGAAAAATGACAGTCTTGAGATAAACCGCGAGGATGACCCCTGGCCTAAAACCGAAAAAGAAGCTGAAGAGATATGGTACAGGAGAGTTAAAGGAGATGCTTTAAATCTGAAACTGACGGGCAAGGATTGGGATGATATAACTAAAACACTTACCAAAAGATATGATAATTACCGGAAGGCTGTTGATCAGTATAATGGTGAAGACGTATTTCAGCAATTTATGAATGCCTATACCGAATCCATTGATCCTCACACAAATTACTTCTCACCAATTACATCGGATAATTTTAAAATTAATATGAGCCTTTCACTCGAGGGTATTGGGGCACAATTAAGAACCGAAGATGATTATACTAAGGTAGTAGAGATAATACCTGGCGGTCCTGCATATAAAAGCGGCTTACTCCATGCAGAAGATAAAATTGTCGGCGTAGCCCAAGGCGAGACTGGCGAGATGGAAGATGTGATAGGCTGGAGAATTACTGATGTGGTTCAGCTTATACGCGGCAAAAAGGGAACCTTAGTTCGATTAAATATTATTCCTGCAGATGGCGGGCCGAATGCTACTCCCCGCGAAATAACACTCGAAAGAGATAAGGTCAAACTTGAAGAACAGGCTGCAAAAGATTCAGTACTGAATCTTGATGAGAAAACGAAAGAATTTAAGATTGGTATTATTAACGTGCCTGCATTTTACAGCGATTATGAAGCACAGCAGCGCGGGGAAAAGGATTACAAGAGTACTACAAGAGACGTCAGGAAGCTGCTCGAACAGCTTAAAAAAGAAAAAGTTGACGGAGTTATTATTGATCTAAGGGATAACGGCGGGGGCTCACTGCAGGAAGCTGTGCAGATGACAGGATTATTTATCAAGCAGGGACCCGTAGTACAGGTACGGGATGCCGATGGTTCAATAGACGTTGACAATGATCAGGACCCTGCAATTGAATATGACGGTCCGCTGGCAGTACTGGTAAACCGTTTCAGCGCCTCAGCCTCAGAGATCTTTTCGGCAGCCATCCAGGATTACGGAAGAGGATTAATTATTGGTGAGCAGACCTACGGAAAAGGAACTGTGCAGAATTTAATCGATCTTAACCGGCTTATGCCCGGTTCAGATAATAAATTCGGACAGGTGAAGCTGACTATTGCTAAATATTACAGGATAGACGGCGGAAGTACACAGCATAAAGGTGTAATACCGGATATCAAGTACCCTACGCCATTCGGTGACTCTAAAGAATACGGTGAAAGTTCAGAACCAAGTGCGCTCCCCTGGGATCAGATAGCACCTACTGAATACCAGAAATACGGTGATTTTTCAAAGTATATTCCGCAGCTGATAAATATGCACGATGAAAGAATTAAAAATGATCCTGAATTCCAGAACTATATTGCATCGGTTAATGAAGCTGAAGAATCCCATGACAAGAAATACGTCTCTTTGAATTTTGATAAGAGAGATAAAGAAAAAGAAGCTGAAGAAGATAAAAAGTTCGAAGAGGAGAACAGGATCCGGAAAGTGCAGGGATTAAAACTGATACAGAAAGGCGAAACCCCAGCAGTGAAAACTAAAAATTATGATGCGCTGCTGGATGAAACAGGACACGTGCTGGCAGATTATATCCTGCTTTCAATAGGCTGATATTATTTAGCAGAGCGACCTGCCGGACAGGCAGGTCGATTCTAAGCGATTCAGCGAATCGCTTTACATGATACAAATTTGAATTCCTATTTATCAAACTTTACTCCTTGTGCAAGAATGAGACGATTCAGCGAATTCAATTTATAAGCGATTCAGCGAATCGCTTTACATGATGTAATTATGAATTACTATATATCGAATTTTATTCCTTGTGCTAGCGGGAGAGTAGATCCATAATTAATTGTATTTGTCTGTCTTCTCATATACGCTTTCCAGGCATCCGAACCCGACTCGCGTCCTCCGCCGGTTTCCTTTTCACCACCGAAAGCCCCGCCTATCTCAGCACCAGATGTTCCTATATTCACATTGGCAATTCCGCAGTCGGAGCCTTCAGCCGACAGAAATGCTTCTGATTCTTTCAGGTTGTTGGTAAATACTGCTGAAGACAATCCCTGCACAACACCATTGTGCAAATTTATGGCGTTCTTAATATCTCCTGAGTACTTAATAAGATAAAGTATCGGTGCGAAAGTTTCTTCCTGAACAATTTTAAATTTATTTTCAGCTTCTACAAGAGCAGGAACAATGTATGTTTCTGATTCATAGCCTTTCCCGGAAAGAACATCTCCTCCATAAATTACTTTCCCACCTTCTTTTTTAACTTCTTCCAGAGCATCAACGAACATTTTGACGGCGCCTTTATCGATGAGCGGACCTACATGATTATTTTGATTAAGCGGATCACCTATTTTTAAAGATTTATAAGCTTTAAGAAGAGATTCTTTCACCCGGTCATAAATTGATTCGTGGATAATTAATCTCCTGGTTGAAGTACATCTCTGTCCACATGTACCTACTGCTCCGAACACTACTGCAGGAATTGCAAGTTTCAAGTCGGCATCCGGAGTAATTATAATCCCGTTATTCCCGCCCAGTTCAAGAATTGATCTTCCAAACCTTGCCTGGATGACCTCACCCGCGTGTTTTCCGACCTTAGTGGATCCGGTAACAGAAATAAGAGGAATCCTTTTGTCATTCAATAACCTCTCCCCTATCGTAGAACCTTTACCGATAATCAGGGAGAATATTCCTTCAGGAAGATCATTTTCTTTAAGCACTCTGGCAATAATATTCTGTGTTGCTATAGCCGATAAAGGAACTTTCGAGGAGGGTTTCCACAAATTCACATCACCGCAGACTCCTGCAAGCATTGCATTCCAGGAATACACTGCAACCGGGAAATTAAATGCTGAGATAGTTGCAACAATTCCAAGCGGATGATACTGATCATACATTCTGTGGTCAGGACGTTCAGACTGCATTGTAAAACCGTACAGCTGGCGTGACTGTCCAACTGCAAAATCGCAGATATCAATCATCTCCTGAACTTCGCCCAAACCTTCCTGAAGAGATTTTCCCATTTCATACGAAACGAGCGTGCCTAATGGCTCTTTATATTCGCGGAGTTTTAATCCAATCTGCCTTACAATCTCCCCTCTTTTGGGAGCCGGCATTTTTCTCCATGTCTTAAAAGCTTCCGAAGCTTTACCGATTATATTTTCATAATCATTTTCCGAAGCCTGGTAAACTGATGCAATAAGTTTTCCGTTGGTCGGTGAATAAATTTTAAGTTCTCCCTGATCCGTTGTTTTATTCCATTCGGTGCCGGTTGATGCGGCATAATTTTTTTCTTTGATTCCCAATATTTTAAGAAAGTCCATAAACGCTCCTTTTACGGTTTTAAATTAATTTGATCGATTACTGACTGCAGTGAAATTTTTTTCATCCTGTCCTCAATATCTATTTGTATGGTGCTGAAAAGGTCGAGGAAATAAACATTAACCTTTGAGGCCTCAGAAGATTTACCATTTGCTTTCGATACATCCATATGGAATGCCTTCCGATCCTCTATGGCACAATAAATTTCCTGCAGATGAATATCAGCGGGTTTCTTCCTGAGACTAAAACCACCCACAGCGCCGGAAGCACTTTCAACTATTCCATTCTTAGCCAGCATTGAAAGTATTTTCCTCAACTTTGACGCATTGAGACCGGTAAATTCAGAAATCTCAATACTATTTTTAGGTGCGGGGTAATCCTTTGCGAGAAAGGTCAGGGCTTTAACTGCGGCAGAAAGTTTTGTTGATGATGACATAATTATTTTATTTGTTACAGTAAGTGTAACAAATAAACTATCAAAAATCAAATCAGAATAACCTGATTTTTCTTGACTTAGATGTAAAGGCTGGATAACTTATAGTCGACTTTTGAAATTTATATTTATGTCGGGTAACTCCTTAAAGATACTGGGGAAATTTCTAAATACACATCGATAAGCTGGTTACGCAAATAAAAGTCAGATATAGGCAATTGCCTGTATTCAGAGCGTAACAAAAACCTAAATCACTTTTCTTGCATTTATCTATAGGAGAAACCTATGAAGGATCATCTATTAACACAGCATGTTCCGCGTTGTTTCATATTGTTGATTCCGGTTTTATTCTTCCTTTGGGGGAATTCAGCAGTTGCACAGCTTTCAGGAACCAAGTATATCGGAGGGGCAGCCCCTGATTATGCTACAATAGATGCTGCAATTGCCGATCTGAATACTCAGGGAGTTACTGATCCGGGAGTAACATTTCTGATAGCCTCGGGTACGTATAGCAGTTCAACTACCCTTTTAGTTACCACTATTACAGGTACTGCAAGTGCGCCGATAATATTTAAACCGGATGCCGGGGCAACCGTAATAGTTGAAAAAACCGGTACGGCAGGTACAGTCTGGCAGCTTGCAGCGGGGGTTAATCACCTCACAATAGATGGATCAAATACTCCCGGAGGCAGCACCCGGGATCTGACAATAATTAATACAGTTCCGGGAACAGTTTATGCTTTGACTGCAGCGGGAAACAATCCAAACTGTTTATTTACAAATCTGATAGTTGATGCAGGTGCCGGTTCTACAGCAAACCGGAACAGCACGTCAAGCATCGGGATTCGTGTACATTATAGTGGTTCTGAATCGAATGAGACCAGGATTATTAATAATTATATTACCAATGCCGGCATCGGAATCCGGATGGAGGGTAATTCTCTTGTACTTAATAACAATATTTCAAATAATATTATTAATAATGTCGGTGTAACTGGTATTTATGCATTATATGCCTCGAATACAATAATTTCGTACAATGATGTACAGGTTCCTGAAGGAACCGGAACTACTACGTACGGCATACAGCTAGGCAGCTCTATACAGGGAAATTTCAGAGTTTTTGATAATAAAATCCATAATATTAAATCGAACAGCACCTCCACTTCAACAACAGCTGGAATCGCGGGTATATATTCAACGTCAACTTCAACAGGCGGAACTCCTCCCCGCGCAGG
>DATFVA010000578.1:0-4738 GCA_035260565.1 Ignavibacteriaceae bacterium
CATGGTTAAACCTGCGGGACCCTACCTTGATATCATACGCAGGGTTAAAGATAAATTCGGAATGCCAACCGCAGCTTACCAGGTTAGCGGCGAGTACGCAATGATTAAGGCAGCGGGAATAAATGGCTGGATTGATGAAGAACGGGTAATGATCGAATCCTTGATGGCAATTAAACGCGCCGGCGCAGATATGTTCCTGACCTATTTTGCAAAAGATGCCGCACGCTGGCTCGATAAAAACAGAAGATAATGAATATAGAACAGGTAAGAGAATATTGCCTTCGTAAAAAAGGAGTGACTGAAGAACTACCTTTTAATGAAGATTCTCCCGTTTATAAAGTGATGGGGAAAATATTCCTGATAGCCAATCTGAATCCGCCTTTTTCAATTAATATTAAATGCGATCCTGAAAAAGCAGTTGAACTTCGGGAACGTTATTCTGCAGTAACACCCGGATACCATATGAATAAATTTCACTGGAATACTGTGGAAATTGAAGGAAGCGTAAAAAACAGCCTGATCGAAGAGTGGATAGACCATTCGTATGAACTTGTCGTAAAAGGATTAAAAAAATCTCTTAGAGAAGAACTAAATAACTATAAATAATTAATCACAAATTGCCGGGGAATCCATGTTATCTAAATTATATACAATTACAATTCTGTTAACTTTAATTTCAATCCCATTGTTCTCTCAGGAAGCTTTTGACTCTACTGAAATAAAAGCTGAAGTGCCTGCGCTGGATGAGTTTCACGATGTAATTTATCCTATCTGGCATGTTGCCTATCCTTCGAAAGATTATACAGCTCTGAGAAGTTATGCGGGTGATATCGATACGGGAGCACAAAAGATCTATGAAGCAAAACTTCCCGGGATCCTGCAGGATAAACAGGAAATGTGGGATAAGGGTGTAGATGAATTCAAAGTAGCCTCAGAGGAGTATAAAAAGATAGCTGTCGGAGATGATGATGAAATGCTGTTGAAGGCTGCCGAAAATCTTCATTCAAAGTTCGAATCTCTGGTCCGTATCATTCACCCTGTATTGCCTGAGCTTGATCAGTTCCACCAGGTACTTTATATGATTTATCACAAATACCTGCCGCAGGAAAACTATCAGCAGATTTACCTGGTAAGTGACGATCTTGTAAATAAGGCTGAGACTTTAAGTAAAGTTACATTGAGAACCAATGATGAAAAAATGCAGAAGCAATTTGAAACGAATACTACTCAGCTGCTTCATTCCTGCATAAAATTAAGAGAGCAATTAAAAAGCAATAACTACGAAACTGCAAAGTATGGTGTGGAGGATGTCCACCGTGCATATCAGAAGACAGAAGCATTATTCGGAATAAAATAAATTGGAAAAAATATGAAGTATAGAAAACTTGGTAAATCAAATATAGAAGTATCTGAAATTAGTCTCGGCTGCTGGACGCTCGGAGGTCTGAACTGGGTAAATGGAGATCCCAACGGCTGGGCCGATGTCAACGAAGGGGAAGTGAAGGAAGCAATTAATTACGCTATTGATAATGGAGTTACACATTTTGATAATGCAGATGTATATGGTAACGGCAGGGCTGAAAGAATGCTGGCCCGTATCCTCGGTAAAAGAACGAATGATTTTATTATTGCCACAAAAATAGGCTGGTTCCCCGGAACAGCAGCACACGCTTTTGAACCTCAGCATATCCGTCACCAGTGCGAACAGTCGCTTAAAAATCTTAACCGCGACTATATCGACATTTACTATTTCCATCATGGTAATTTCGGAGAAAACTATGAATACCTTGATGGTGCAATTGAGGTAATGTATAAGCTAAGGGATGAAGGAAAGGTAAGGCTTATCGGTCAGTCAGCCTATTCACATTCTGATTTCAGTAAGCTGATCCCGAAAGTTAAACCTGATGTAATACAGAGCTTCTCCAGCGCAATCGATGACCGGTTCCTGCAGGAGGGAACTCCGACAAGAAAACTACTGGATGAAAATAATATTTCTTTCGTTGCATTCGGTCCTGTTGCTCAAGAACTCCTCCTCGATAAGTATGATAAAAATAATCCTCCAAAATTTGAAGCAGGAGACCATCGTAAAGATTCTGACCGTTTTAGTAAAGAAAACCTCGCAAAGCTTGAACCTATACTTGAGAAACTTAAATCAAAGTTTGGTTCATCCGTGGAAGATCTTGCCCGTGCGGCTTTACAATATCTTCTTCATTACAAAGAAGTAGGATGTGTAATCCCCGGATTCAGAAATCTTAAACAGGTTAAATCAAATCTGGCCGGTCAGGATAAACCTCTCACCGCTGAAGAATTCAATTATATAAAAGGATTATTTAAAGACTTTAATAACAAATAAATTTAATCGGTTTTGCGGCTATCTGATAAGATTGAGTTTGTCATCCCGAGTCTCCCGAAGGATGACAATTCAACTTAGATTCACGCTCGATAAGTTCAGAGTCAGATCGCTCTTATCGCTTTATGCTGTCGATAACAAGAGTTAGGAGCCCGTAAAGCTACCTGCCTCGCGGCAGGCGGGTCTACCTCACCGGCAGGCGAGCCTGCCTCGCGGCAGTTATCGGATCAGAATCATCTTTATTGTTTTCACATACCGGCCGGCATTTAACCTGCAGAAATATACACCCGAGGGAAGGTTATCTGCATCAAAATGTACCTGGTGATACCCGCTTTCCAATTCCCTCTGCACGAGTGTCCTGATTTTCTGACCAATTGAATTATATACTTCCAATGTGACTTCAGTTTTTACCGGAAGTGCAAACTTTATTAATGTTGAAGGATTGAAGGGATTAGGATAATTCTGTTCCAATACAAATTTAATCGGAGTGATAATTTCAGCTTCAGCAATATTCGAATATTCAAAGCTGCCGTCAAAATCCATTTGCTTTAGTCTGTATAAATATCTTCCCGGCTGAACAGCTTCATCATCAAAAGAATATGAATGACTTTCTGTTGTCGTTCCATTACCTTCAACATAACCTATGCTCACCCATTCATTCTGAGCTCTGATTTCTAACTTCTTACTTCTCTCAATTATAAATCCCCGGTTATTCGTTTCCGTCGCAGTTCTCCACTCCAATTTCACTACGCTCCCGTTTATCACTGCTGCAAAGGAACTAAGTTCAACCGGCGTTATGCTGGGTACAAGCTGTATATTTAATATGGTGCTCTGAAAATTAATTGCCTGGACGTTTGATATAGTCTGACTGAAATAATTCTCAGCAGAAAATGTTATTGAATAGGTACCGGCAGCGACCATTCGATAATATGCGCCGTTTAATGAGTCGGAATAAATTTCCGAATTATCCATTTCATGTCCTGCTATCTCAATTTTTGCCTTTACCGGATTGCCTAAAGTATCAGTTACTATTCCTCTTATTCCGTAATAAGTATTTTCGATATAATCCAGAAACGATTCCTTATTGTAATACCAGTAAGCCGGCAGTGAAGAAGCTGCCGGAGTTTTAGTGTTTGATATCTCTATTGTAACCTCTCTGCCGTGATGGAAATAAGTGAAGAAATCCTGCCTGCCGCCGGTTACCCGGTACCATGCATAACCGTTTGTTATTCCGTCATTAAACCCACTCATATATCCGGAGGGACTATTTGCTTGTGCGGTATCGGCATATAGGTGAGAGATCAGCATCCACCAGGTATTGTCGGCATGCAGCCTCGACCAGGTATCCCAGGGGTAATTGACTACTTCAGTCCCGCCATGGAAATTAGCGGAAAGTACAAAATTATTATTCTCAGCAAGTGTTTTAATTATAATGGTTTCAGGCTGCCACGCATAGCCATCAGGATGGGGACCTGCAGCAGGATCGGGGAAATTTCTGTTCAGATCAACGCCGTTCGCATTATATCTTGTGGCACCGTAAACTGTATTGTTTCCTCCATGATAAGTACCGTCCGGATTAGCCAGCGGATTTATCCAGATCTCATCATTATTAACCAGATCGGTTAACCTTGCATCCGTACCGTAAGAAGTAAGCAGCGTGTCTATAAGCCGCAGCATTAAAACATAGCCTGTGGTTTCGTCGCCATGCATTGATGATGAATACATAAACTGCGGTTCCGCTTCCCTTACATTTACATTATCTGAAATTTTAATAAAGAGGATATGCCTTCCCTGCACAGTAGTTCCTGCATCTACAAGCTGACAGATGTCAGGATGATCAGCAGCAAACTGGTTCATCATTGCTATATACGCATCATAAGTAGGGTATACGTTCCAATTCAGAATTGATTTTGGGTCATCACTCATCTTAGGGACAATCAATTTTCCCGGGGCTGTCAGAATAATTAAATCATATCCTTGTTTCAGAAAATTGTTGTATTGTTCTTCATTTGCATAGGCAAAAGCTGTATCTCCCTTCACGTTGTCAATGGATATTATCTGCGAAAGTTCATTAAGATCCGTTTTGGATGTAAAATGAAATTTGAAATAAACTTCTGTATTTTCTTTAAAGTAGTTGTGATCCAATTCCTGTGAAAAAACTGATATGGACAATAATAAAGTAAGCAGGCTTATTAATAAAGATCTGAGCATTAACTCCACCTGAGAATAATTGAAAATTCAACCATTAAAGTTACTTCATTCAGAACTTTAAATCGATAATCACTTTAAAAGAATCATTTTCTTCGTCTCAACAAAATTACCTGATTGTCCATTCACGGGTACAGCCTCAATTCTGTAGAAATATACTCCTGATGCCAGCGATGATGC
>DATFVA010000579.1:0-13043 GCA_035260565.1 Ignavibacteriaceae bacterium
TAATCTCCGGGAAACATATTCAGACTCTCTCGAAAGCAATTGAACAGAGTCCCGTCAGCGTAGTAATAACCGACCTGCAGGGGAGCATACAGTATGTAAATAATAAATTCAGTGAAGTTACTGGTTATTCATTGTCTGAGGTTATTAATCAGAACCCGAAGATACTGAAGTCAGGATCTCAGTCCCGGGAATTTTATAAAGTCCTGTGGGATACCATTCTATCCGGAAATACATGGTCAGGTGAAATTCATAATAAAAAGAAGAACGGGGAGCTTTATTGGGAGAATGCTATTATTTCTCCCATCGTAAATGCCGAAGGCAGAATACTGAACTTTGTTGCAGTAAAAGAGGATATCACTGATAAGAAAAAAATGTACGAGGACCTTATTACTGCAAAGGATAAAGCAGAAGAATCCAACCGCCTGAAGTCGAACTTTCTTGCTAATATGAGTCATGAACTCAGAACACCTATGGTCGGTATCCTCGGCTATACGGAAATACTTGTTTCCGAACTGTCGGATCCCGAACATATTGAGCTGGCAAAAATGGTACTCTCCAGCGGCAGCAGGCTGATAGAAACTCTTAACTCCATCCTTGATCTCTCAAGTATAGAAGCAAAGAAACAGGACGTTAAACTTGCCCCTGTCGATATTGTTGAAGTCCTTAATGAATCTATTTACCTGTTCAGGCCAAATGCTGCAGCAAAGGGTTTATATATTAAATCATACTTTCAGACTGAATCTTTTACTATTCATTCGGATAGGGCAATACTTGCGAAAATCTTTAATAACCTTGTCAATAATGCTGTAAAATATACCCAGTCAGGTGGGGTAATTATTGAGTTCTCTGTTACTAAAAACGGGGATGGTAAAAATATTATCGTCGACGTAATCGATACAGGCATCGGAATCTCAGGCGAGCATCACGAAATAGTTTTTGAGCCATTCAGGCAGGTTAGTGAAGGTTATACAAGGAAATTTGAAGGAACGGGACTTGGACTTAGCATCACGAATAAATTAGTGAAGCTGCTCAACGGAAATATAACCCTTAAAAGTGAACTGGGAAAAGGCTCCATTTTTACTGTTAAAATTCCATTCATCAATGCAAATAACATACCCGGGCAAAATACAAATATGGTTCCTGAGGCTGAAAACTTTTACCCGCTTGAGCTGCCGGAAAATTTTACGGTGCTTCTTGTTGAAGATGATGAATCTAATGCTCACCTGATATCGGCATACCTCAAACCTTTCTGCCGCGTAGAACATGTGCCTGACGGGGAGAGTGCTGTTAACCTTTGCAGAACTGAAAAATTCGATGCGGTTTTAATGGATATTAACCTTAAAGGGATAAACGGTATTGATGCGCATGAACAGATACGCCGTATTAATGATCACTATAATACAATCCCGGTAATTGCTGTCACCGCCCTTGCCATGTCAGGCGATAAAGAAAAATTCCTCTCCCTTGGTTTTACACAGTATCTTTCAAAGCCGTTTGAACGGTCGCATTTGCTGAGTCTGCTATCAAGCGCTGTCTCGAAGCAGATAAGAAGGTAAGAGCAAGGGGAGAAGAAGCAGGGGTGAATACCACAATCCGATAAATTAATCCGATCAATCCCGACTTTGTCGGAACAGGTTCGACTAATTCGAAATCCGCCAATTAATAATAATAATCAATCCTAAATTATTTTTTGTTTCCTTTCTCCGCATTCCCGACAGACAGCCGCATTACAGTCATATATAAATGCATTTTTGCATATTAATTGCCTCTATTAATTTTTAGTAAAGTCATATTTAATAATAAAATTTAATATATTTGTTTTAACAACAGCGGGAGATAAAATGACTTTCAGATTTTTTCATTACAATAACATTAAAATTCTTTCTTTGATCGTGTTTACTGTGCTTCTCATTTCCAGCAGCTATGCACAGCTTCCATCTACTTTTGATCTGAGGAATTATAACGGGAATAACTATGTATCCTCGGTTAAATCACAGCAGGGAGGAACATGCTGGACTCATGGCACAATGTCGGCAATGGAAGGAAATTTACTAATGACCGGCAGCTGGGCGAACAATGGGGAGACCGGGGAACCCAACCTGGCGGAATATCATCTCGATTGGTGGAATGGTTTTAACCAGTTCTATAATGGTGATCTTGACCCTCCAACCGGCAATGGACTTGAAGTTCATGAAGGCGGCGACTACCGGGTAGCTTCTGCATATCTGTCAAGAGGAGAAGGAGCCGTACGCGATATTGACGGGCAGTCATACGATACTTCTCCACCGAGAACAGATACAAGCTTCCATTACTATTATCCCCGGGAAATATTCTGGCTAAATGCAAATTCGGATTTGAGTAATATTAATACTCTGAAGCAAATGATAATGGAATACGGCGTAATGGGAACCTGTATGTGTTATTCCGGTTCCTTTATGCAGAACTACATTCACTATCAGCCCCCATCATCAACCCTCGATCCTAACCATGCTGTATCAATTATTGGCTGGGATGATAATAAAGCAACACAGGCACCGCAGCCCGGGGCATGGCTTGTTAAGAATAGCTGGGGAGCCGGCTGGGGTCTTGCCGGTTATTTCTGGATATCGTACTATGATAAGCACTGCGGCAAACACCCCGAGATGGGTGCAGTTACTTTCAAAGATGTTGAACCTATGGCATATGACCATATTTATTTTTATGATTATCACGGCTGGCGGGCTACCAAACAGGACTGCAGCCAGGGATTTAATGCTTTTACATCCGCAGGAAATGAATACCTGATGTCTGTTAGTTTTTTTACTGCGGCAGATAGTGCTGATTATACCATACGTGTATATGATTCATTCCAGGGAGGTGAACTTCAGGATGAACTTTACTCACAGACCGGATTCGCCCAATACACAGGTTTTTATACCATCGATCTTTCCAGCCCCGTATTCCTTGAGGCAGAGAATGATTTTTATGTTTATCTTAATGTATCGCGCGGGGGGATGCCATTTGACCGTACATCAGAAGTTCCTGTACTGTTAACTACAAACCGGTATTTAACTATTGTGAACTCAATTTCAAATCCCGGTGAAAGCTTTTACCGGGACGGCGGACAATGGCAGGATATGTATAATTATGCTGATCCGCCCTGGCCGGCCGGGACAGCTAACTTATGCATAAAGGCGTTAACACTTGATGAATCAAATGTACCCGTTGAGCTGACATCATTTACAGCAGTCAACCAGGGAACTTCTATAAAGTTAGATTGGCGAACTGCAACAGAGACAAATAATCACAGGTTTGAAATACAAAGAAGAATAATAAATAATACCAAAGCTGTACCTGAATGGATCACAGTCGGAGTAAAAGAGGGCAGAGGAACGACTACAGAACCTCAGAATTATACTTTCACTAATAATATAAGCGGAATAAATGCAGTATCGCTGCAGTACAGGTTGAAACAGGTTGATCTTGATGGAACTGCTTCATTCAGCAACGTTTTAACAATCGATCATATTGCGGCCAATGGATTTATTCTTGAACAGAACTATCCGAACCCATTCAATAACTCTACCTTGATCAGCTATGTAATTACAGAGACCGGGCCGGTTACTTTAAGAGTATACAATGCTCTTGGAGAAGAAGTGGCGGTATTGGTAAACAGTGTGAAGCAGGTTGGCAGTTATAATGTAAACTTTGATGCCGGAAATCTTCCAAGTAGTATATATTTCTATGAACTTAGGGCAAATAATTCTGTACAGATTAAAAAGATGATTTTATTGAAGTGATCTTTATCTCTCTTTGTCAGCCCCCTCCGCCATCCCTAAACGGGTTGACGGAGGTAGCGGCTGAGAGTGGTTGAGGGAGGGGGATCGGGAAGCCTTAAAGATACTGGATGTGTGGGAATTAAATGAAGCGGATAGCGTGGAGACGTTGATGAGGTGACCGCAATGCGCTAAATTCTCTTGCCTCTCTCATTTTTTTTCGTTTAATTCATACCGACAATTTAGGATACTATTTTCTATGGCTGCTCTCAGGATAGGTACCTGTTCCTGGAAGTATGATTCATGGAGAGGGATAGTTTACGGCTCAAAACCTAAAATAAATTATCTCGAAGAATACAGCACCAGGTATGATACCGTCGAAATCGATCAGTGGTTCTGGAGTTTGTTTGACGACACAGTCAGACTTCCCGAAGAACCGGCTGTTAAAGAATATTCAGATTCAGTGCCTGATGACTTCAGGTTTACTATAAAGGTTCCGAACTCCATTACCTTAACACATTATTATCCATCCCGGACAAATAAGGGCTTAAAGCCGAATGAGCATTTCCTTGAGCCCGGATTATTTCATCGCTTCCTCGAAACCATTCAACCCCTCTCGGGCAGGATCGGCTCGCTTATGTTTCAGTTCGAATATCTTAACAAACAGAAAATGAATACCGAAGCTGAACTGATCAGCAGGCTTGATGCCTTTTTTGAGACTGTTGATCCATCCTTTCCGTATTCCATAGAGATCCGGAACCCTAATTATCTTAATAAAACATATTTCGAATGCCTGAAGAGAAATAACCTTTCGCATGTTCTTCTGCAGGGTTACTTTATGCCTCCAATAAACGAAGTATTTGGTAAGTATAAAGACCACCTTGGAAACCCTGTGGTTATTCGTCTGCACGGACCCGACCGGAAAAAGATTGAAGGAGCCACAGGGAAAGACTGGTCGAAAATAGTATTCCCTAAGGATGAGGAAATTGCATGGCTTCCCGGTATTATAAATTATCTTTATGAAAAAGAAATTGATGTTTACATAAATGTAAACAATCACTTCGAAGGGAGTGCGCCGCTTACAATTAATAAAATTAAAAAACTTCTCTATTAAAAAAGCTCATCATTCTGCTGATCCCTGTGCTTTTTTCTCTGGTAATCAATCAGCCTTGCTGTAGTGATTTCTTTTACCCATCCGTCCACTGCCAGCCGGAGAGAGAAACAATATACATAAAAGAGAGCGAGTTCTATTAACAGAAGAAGTACCATTGCAGCGACAGGCTTTACAACAAGAATAAAGATTATTGCCGGTAGGATTATCAAAAGAATTAATGAAAGTATCCAGCCATTTTTATCATTCCGGTAGAGCACAAATATTACATAAGGTGTAAAAATAAGTGCTGCTGCGGTCAATAATAGGATCAGGATAAGACTGAAGAATGAAAGTGCAAATAAAAGGAAAGAAGAAAGATGGTAATTGAGATATTTCTTAAGGTTCACCAGGTCTGATTCCCTGGGAAATAAATCTAAACCTTCGCTGTCCATAAATCCCCGGTAATTAATTCTTAATAGCTGGGCGCATTCTTTAAGGTCTCTGTCGATAAAATAAGGTACTGCATACTTACAGTCAACCGATATATTTATAATATGGAAACCAGTACTATCCAGAATAAATATCGGACACCAAAATAATCTAAAGTTTAAAATAATATGTCAGAAGGTGTGCAGTCCGGTATCGAAGGCGGGCTATTCCAATACGCCAGAGCCTATGTTTGAAATGACAAACTCAGGGAAGCTAGGCTGCGGCAGATTTGATGAAAACAAATTAAGCAGAGAAAAAAAAAGCCGGCTCGAATGAACCGGCTTGAATTTAAGATTTAAATAAATCAGAACTGAACTTTCCGCTTGCTCCTGTTTGCATATTCAAGAACCAGGGCGCTTGCTACGAAGATTGAAGAATAAGTTCCGATTATAATACCAAAGAAAAGTGTAAAGGCGAATGCTCTTAAAACTTCACCGCCGAAAATAAGAAGCACAAGGACTGTCAACAATGTTGTGCCCCCGGTAAGTATCGTTCTGCTCATTGTCCGGTTAACGCTCATATTGATTACCTCTTTCAGGGGCATTGTTTTATGGATCTTAAGATTCTCTCTCACCCTGTCAAAAACGATAACCGTGTCGTTGATCGAATAACCAACCAGTGTAAGGAAGGCGGCAACAACCGTAAGATCAATTTCGAGATTTAAACCCGGTATGACGTTATACAGGATAGAATAAAATCCCAGTGTTATCAGCACATCGTGGAATAATGCAAGTACGGCACCGAAAGCAAAGATAAATTTGAACCTGAAAGCAAGATAAATGAGGATTGCCAGCAGTGAAAGAGCAACGGCAATAACCGCATCCTGCTTTAATTCATTGCCTACTTTAGGACCTACGTGATCCTCTTTGATTACTTTAAATGAATTATTCTGAACCCTTTGTTTCAGGTTTTCTTTAATCCAGTCTGCAATACCCACACTAACAATCATCCTTCTGTTGTTTGGTTCTTCCGAAACCTTGCTTGTTTGAAACCCGGCGCTGAAAAGTTTGTCGGTTAAAATATTAGCGGTATCCGGATTAGCAAATTCGTAAGTAACAGAATTAGCCGTAGAGTCTACAATATTCAACGGCAGTCCCTGGTAAATGCTATGGATCTCTTTATTTATATTATCCACAACCCGGGGAAAGATCTGCGGCGGAATGTTCTGAAGTTCGGTCCTTATCAGTACACCGGTTTCACTGCCGAATGTTTTAAGTTCAACAGTACCGAGGCCGATCTTATCCACATCCTGTCTGATTTGAGATATTTCTACGGGATTATCGAATTGTAAAACTATTTCAGTTCCGCCTTTGAAATCGATACCGAATACCAGACCGCGGAAGATTACATTAATCACTCCAAGCAGGAAGAGAGAAGTTGAAATGATATAGAAAAGCTTTCTCTTGCTTAAATAATCAACATGAAGATTTTCAAATATTCGCATTTATAAATTAGCTCCTTAAAAGAGTAAAATTGAATTAACCAATTGTAATTTTCTGTCCTTTGGCAACCATAAAATCAAATATAAGTCGTGCGATAACAAGCGCACTGAACATACTTGCGGCAATACCAATCATAAGAGTTAAGGCGAAACCCTGTACCGGACCTGTACCGAACTGGTAAAGAATTATACCGGTTATGAAAGTTGTAATATTAGAATCGATAATAGCCGAATAAGCTTTGGAAAAACCGCTATCTACGGATGCTTTTATGGTCTTGCCGGTGGCAAGCTCCTCTCTTATACGCTCATATATCAGAACGTTTGCATCCACGGCCATACCTATCGTGAGGATGATGCCTGCAATACCGGGGAGCGTAAGCGTCGCATTAAACCCTGCTAGTATTCCAAGTATAAATAAAATCGTAAATACAAGGGAGGCGGCAGCAACTGTACCGGATCTTTGATAGTAAATAATCATAAAGAGACCGACAATTATATATCCAATCAGTGCGGAGTTGAATCCCTTACTAATTGAGTCCTGGCCAAGTGACGGACCTACGGTTCTTTCTTCGATAATATCAACGGGTGCGGGAAGTGCACCTGCTTTAAGCACGATCTCAAGCAGCTTGGCTTCGTCGAGGTTGCCTACTCCCTCAATCTGGGATCTTCCGCCTGTAATCTTTGATTTCACATTAGGTGCCGAATAAACCACACCGTCAAGTATAATTGCTATCCTGTGGTTAATATTCGCACCGGTTATCCTTGCCCATTCTGCCGCACCCTCGGAATTCATCTCCATATTTACGACAGGCTGTGAGGTATTAGGATCAATAGTTGATTGTGCGTCGGTTATAACACCGCCGGTAAGTTCAGGCTTTTTATTTACACAGTAGAGCTGATAAATTGCTTTGCCGTCCTGATAAGTAATAGGTTTGGCTGAGAATATAAATTCAACGTTATCTGGTATTACTTTCTGTACATCGGGTCTGTTAAGGATAAGTTCAAGTTTATTTCTCTCGTCAGCTTTAACATAAGCATCAGCTGTTCTTCCCTGGGGATCGATCATAGCAATAGAAAAGAAAGGATGCTCTTTTGCAAATTCTTCCTGGGAAAGCTGCTTCTTTGAAGTATCGTTCCCGGCAAGGTTTGAATCCTTCACAGCCGAAGTATCTTTCGAGGCGGTTGTCTGTGAGCCGCTTGTATCGGAAGCTGTAGTATCCTCTATTGATTTTCCGGTAAGCACCTGGTCGATCTTCTTCATAATGGAAAAAGTAAGGTCGGGTTCTTTTAGAAGGCGGAATTCGAGTAATGCGGTGCCCTGCAGAAGTTGTTTTGCTTCTTCTTCACGTGCAACACCCGGGAGTTCAACAATGACTCTCCTGCTGCCCTGCCTTTGAATAGAAGGTTCGGAAACACCGTACTGGTCGACCCTGTTCCTGATAATTTCAATCGCACGTGTAACCGCATCATCGGCGTCTTTTTTCAAATCACTCAGAATAGCTGCATCGTCCTGGCGTATATTACCGAAATACCGGCTTAATCTTATACCACGCTGCTGAAGTTTCCTTCCCATAATGTCGACGACAGATTCATCAGTTGTAGCAGCTTCCTTTTCCGCTTCTTTCATAACTTCTCTGAAAGCATCATCCGGGTTCTTTGCAAGTTTCTCAAGCAGTTTTGCTGTATTTACCTCAAGCACAACACGCATTCCGCCCTGCAGATCCAATCCAAGTTTTATTCTTTTTTTACGTGCTTCAACATAAGACGGGTTGGCATTTTTAATACTATCCTCAACCGCTGCAAGCCTGAGATCAATCTGGCTGGTAGTCAGAGCAGGATTGTCTTTTTTAATTTCCTGTTTTCTCAGCTCCAGGGTTTTATTCATTATTTTTGAATTCTGATAATCAACGTAAGTGGGATATAAAAGGTAAAGACAGAGTGCAATTACGCCCAGAATTATGATTATTTTGAATCTGAATTCTTTCATATTTGGCTTTGTTTCTGAATGAGTTGTAAAAAATAATTAAGAGTCAAAATTACCTTATAAGGGTTAGAAAGTCAATAAATATTGAGGCTGGTACATAATAATATCTCATTCTGTTTCAGCACTTATATAAGCACTAATTGCTTTAGAACCGGAAATAGGAAAAAAAATAGAGTCACCAAATAGTTTTAATTTCTGTCGAATTCAAAGGAAAGGGTTTTCTTAATGAGTCTTTCAAATTTCTCCTTTACTCTGTTCGCTGTTTCCGTCACTTCATTATGAGATAATTTTTGACCTGAAATTCCTGCAGCATAGTTGGTTATACATGAGATGCACGATGTTTTGATCCCCAGTCCGGCTGCATAGTAGACTTCAGGTACGGTTGACATTCCGACAGCGTCTCCTCCGAATTTCCTGACCATATTAATTTCTGCAGGGGTTTCATACACAGGACCTTTATTATACCAGTAAATGCCTTTTCTTAATAAAATATTCTCAGCCCCGGCTGCCTGCTCTATTATGCTATTCAGCGAAGGGGAGGGAAAATTCAGGAAATTTTGTTTTTCCTCAATACCCGATAAACCGAGCAGTTCAGTCATCTCTTTTTTAAGATTGATACCCACGAAAGATTCAATGAGCATCAGATCTCCCGGAATAAAATCCGGATTAACTCCGCCGGCTGCATTTGTTGCAACCAGGTGCTTTACTCCAAGTGTTCGTGCAATATATGCTGGCAGAATGCATTCCGATAGATGATAACCTTCATAAAAATGAATTCTTCCCTGGAATAGAAGAAGTTTCCTGCCTGCATAATCAGCAAAATGGATATTTCCCTCGTGCCCGGGTATAGTAGATGGGGGATAAGCAGGCAATTCTGATGTTGAAAGGGATTTTACCGGTTCAACAGTTTTTGCAAAATCTCCAAGTCCGCTCCCAAGTATTATTGCTGTATCCGGTATGAAAGGAGCTGCTTGTTTAAGGTAAGAAATCAGTTCTTTATATTTGAAATCGATATCAAGCATAAAATTAAAATAAAATTCCTGCCAGGGTTGCCGTCATTAACGTGGCAAGTGAACCGCCGAGAACAGCCTTTAATCCAAGTGAGGCGATATCCGGTTTGCGGGTAGGTGCAAGAGGACTTAATCCGCCTATCTGGATTGCAATGGAACTAAAGTTTGCGAACCCGCATAATGCATAGGTTGCCATCAAAATGGTTTTAGGATCCAGTAATTGTTTTGATTCAATCAGGCTGCCTAAATCGAGATAAGCAACGAATTCATTTAAGACTATCTTTGTTCCAAGCAGACTGCCGAAATTTAATGCATCGTGCCAGGGAACTCCGATTCCAACTGCAATAAACTGCAGGACCCAGCCAAGCAATAATTGAAAATTCAGAGGCCTGCCGTAAGTTTTTATAAGTTCCTGGTTCCATCCTGCAACATCGCCCAGTCCCTGCAGCAGGTAATTGATCAATGCAATAAGAGCGATGAATGCGATAAGCATTGCACCGACATTCAGTGCAAGCATCAAACCATCCGATGCACCATTCGCTGCCGCCTCCACTACATTCGAAGCATTCTTCTCAATTTTAACTTTCACTGTCCCTTTGGTTTCAGGTTCAGTTGTCTCCGGGAATAAGATCTTTGAGATTACAAGGGCAGCGGGAGCAGCCATAACGCTCGCGCCCAGCAGCTGTGTGGCAAAGAGCTGTCTTGCCTGGTCGAGCGGTATACCAAGCGTCTTCGCATAGGAACTTCCCAGTATCTGTATGTAGGCCGCCATTACTCCTCCGGCAATGGTTGCCATTCCTCCTATCATAATGGTAAGTATCTCACTCTTTGTCATTCCTTTAATAAAAGGTTTTATCATTAGGGGTGCTTCGGTCTGCCCGACGAAAATATTTGCTGTACATGATAAAGATTCCGCACCGCTTGTTCCCATAAACTTAGCCATTACCCATGCCATTCCCTGTACAATCCTCTGCATTATCCCGAGGTAGTACATGATCGACATCAGGCTGGCAAAGAAGATAATAGTAGGGAGCACCTGGAAAGCAAAGAACATCCCGAGACTGCCATCCTGTCCCGGAGAAACGGCAAGGCTGCCGAAAACAAATTTCGCACCTTCAGTTGTAAAATTTAAAAGCAGTACAAAGAAGCCGCTTATCCAGTAAAAGAAATCTTTTGGCCAGGCCAGCGGAGCAAATATTTTTCCCAGTTCTTCACCTTTAAGTATCAGGAAGGCGAAAACGATCTGGAGAATTATACCCGCGATGACCAGCCGCCAGTTTATATTTTTCTTATTATTGGAAAAAATGAAAGCAATACCTACAAGCAGTATGAGGCCGAGTATTCCCCGGAGAATTCCTATAATGTCCATTAGAGTCCTTCCTCTTCAGGAATGTAGTGACAATTTCTGCACCGCGCCTCATAAATATCAGAAGCTCCTACGATGACGCGTTCCGATGAATGAGTTTTCCTCTGGGTCTTGTCGGCTGGATTTCCGCAGACAACACAAATAGCCAGTGTTTTGGTTATATATTCAGCAACCGCAAGAAGCTGAGGCATGGGATCAAACGGCACACCTTTATAATCCTGGTCGAGCCCTGCCGCAATTACCCGTTTCCCCTGGTTAGCAAGCGTATTGCATACTTCCACAATTCCCATCGGGAAGAACTGGGCTTCATCAATACCCACTACCTGGGCGTGAACGGCAAGTTCAAGGATATCCTCCGGGTTATCAACTAACAAAGAGGGCAGGGATTGATCGCTGTGGGAGACAATTGCCTTTGCTGAAAACCTTGTATCAAGTCTTGGTTTGAACACGAGAACTTTCTGTTTTGCAATTTCTGCACGGCGCAGCCGTCTTATTAATTCCTCTGTTTTTCCGCTGAACATACATCCTGCAATAACTTCAATCCATCCTGTGTCTTTCGGCAGGGAGTGAGGAGTGTATTCCATCATATAATATCTCTTATGTTAAGTTGGCGTCCCCGAAAGGGAAGGGGAATAATTCCCCGAGCTTAAATATTTTTAATTCATCATTATGATTTATAAGAACCACATCTATACCGCTGCAGAAATCATTTAATACCTGGCGGCAGGATCCGCATGGGGGACAAAAACCGGGATCGTCGCTTGCAATCGCAATAGCCTTAAAATTCCTGTATCCTTCGGATAATGCTTTAAAGAGGGCTACTCTTTCAGAACATAGAGTGAGACTGTAAGAGCTTGATTCAATATTCCCGCCTGAAAAAACTTTTCCGTCCTCTGTTATAAGTGCTGATCCTACTCTGAATTTAGAATAAGCGGGGATTGCTTTGGTCTTTGCTTCAACAGCTATTTTCGCGAGTTCCTTGTATTCCATCTGAACCAGAATTTTTGTAAACAAACATATGTCATTAAATAAAGAATTCAAACCTGAAAGCGGGCAGTAAACAAAAAAATACCGGTAATTTAATTAACAGCTTCCAGGATATTATACATTGGCAAAAATAATCCGCTCACGGGTTATCTAACGCCAGACTCCACGGTGTTTAGGCTTTCGGCAGCACTTTAGAGTAGTATTTAAAACGTATGTGGAACGTATGTGGAACGTATCTGAGACGTATGTGAGACGTATGTGAAACGTATATTATACGTATTTGAGTGATAGGTAAGAGGCAGGAGCCTGGGAAAATCATGCGTTTTTAATAATTCATTTCCGGCCGCTTCAAAGAATTGCAGTTATGAATCCGGTTATGTAAAGCGAAGAAGATCCCGGTATAAATAAACAGAGGAAAGATGCTCTTATTCATCTTTTAACCATGAGCGAAAATGCCATTTTGCTTTAACGGCTATACAGTTATTTTTTAAATATGATGTAAAAGGTGGGTGTGAAAAAATTATTTAAGAACCCCTGATCATTATGGGCAATTTTTTTCAATATAAAAAACAGACCTGATTTTTTTAACAGATTGTAAAATGCAGTATGAAGGCTGCTCCAGAGGATGCCAGCCGGGTCCTTCGATAGTAGTTCGACAATTTCCTTAGTATACAAAGAGAGTCGATAACCTGTGAACAACTTTTTCAGTTCATCAAGAGAAAGAAGTTCTGCAATATCTGATCTTCTCATATCCTCTTTGCGGAAACGGCGGAGGAAATATTTTTTTATAGCTGACCGTTTAAGAATTGATAAAATTGGCATTCCCCAGTGCGGGTCTGCGAGCATATTTACCACTGAATGCTTATTAGGCGTACTCACATAGATCACTCCGTTATACCGCAGGACTCTTGTCACTTC
>DATFVA010000580.1:0-10305 GCA_035260565.1 Ignavibacteriaceae bacterium
AAAAAATCTTATACCACATTAAGTACTCCGTCTTATACACTGAATGTTGAGCAGGGAACAGGGATCAATTCACCTGAATATGCAGGCAAAGAGGATGTGAAGCTATTAGGAGAAGATATACGATATATTAAAACGGACACAGAAAGCCTGCACAGGATAGGAAAATTTGTGCTTAACAGTTTCGGGTTCTGGGCTGCCGTCGGCTTTCCTTTCCTGTTCGGCCTGGGACTGGTTGTATGGAGGAGGAGAGAAGATAAACTTGCCGGCAATGTTCAGCTTTTACGTTATCAGCGCGCTCAAAAGATTGCTAAATCAAGATTAAAGCAGGCTAAAGTCTTAATGGATGCTAATGATCATAATGCGTTTTATGCTGAAATATCACTTGCACTTTTCGGCTACCTGGAGGATAAGCTTCATATTCCAAAATCAGAACTAAGTGTAGAAAGAGCTTCGGTAGAATTGAAGAGAAGGAGACAGAATGCAGAACTGATTACAGAATTTGAAAGGGTTGCAAACAAATGCGAGTTTATCCGTTTTGCTCCAAAAGAAAGTGAAACTGCTGCGATGAAGGGGATATATGATGAACTTTCAAACATAATTACTGAATTAGAAAAATCATTATCAATCAGAAAAAATGCTGCATAAGATTCTCATTTTATTTTTGGTGCTGATCTCCGTATCGCTGTTTGCTCAGCCGGAATCGTTTATGGAACAAGGGAACCAGTATTACCAGAAACAGCAATATGACAAAGCCATACAGGATTACAGCAAGGTTCTCAATGAAGGTTATGAGAGTTCAGAACTGTATTACAACCTCGGCAATGCTTATTTCAGGAAAGGCAACCTCGGTTTTGCGATCCTAAATTACGAAAAGGCACTCAAGCTTTCCCCCGGCGATGAAGATATTCAGCACAATCTTGCACTAGCCAATTCCCGGACTATTGACAGGATAAATACTCTTCCGGATTTTTTTCTTTTTCAATGGTGGGAGAGTTTCCTTGCACTTTTTACTTTCTCAGGCTGGGTTTACCTCTCGTATATTTTCTATATACTGCTTACAGTACTAATTATTTCCTATTTCTTTACACACCATCCTGATCTTCAAAGGATTTCGTTCTTTTCAGGGATTGGGGTTCTCTTTCTTCTTCTCATTTCAATTTCGATATCGATAATTAAATATAACCGGGAATTTAATATTAAAAACGGTGTGGTTGTTCAACAATCTGCTACAGCGAAGCTATCTCCTGATGCTGACAGTAAAGATGCATTTGTAATCCATGAAGGCTTAAAAGTAAAAGTAGAAGATAAAGTTGATAATTATTACCGTATTACACTGAACGACGGCAAACAGGGCTGGCTCCCGCAAAGCGACTTAAAGATGATCTGATTTCCTTTTATTCATACATACGAATTTAAAAAGCTTTTTACTAAAGCTTTTTGTATTTTAAATCACGATATGTGTTGAGGTTGATTTATTCTCTCCTTAAGTTTTATTTGAATGAAATCAAAAAAATATAATAATATTAAACTTGGTATACGCATATTCAAAGGTATAACGAGTTTTATTTTAATAGTCGGGTTCGTTTATTTCCATTTCAGCCTTGTGCTTGAGAATTTCCTCAGGCATTATATTTCCAACGGTTATATTTTATTTCTTGCTTTTATTTTATTGACCGGGTTTACAGGGATATTATTATTCTTCCCGATTAATTTTTACCGGGATTATTACCTGGAGCATAAGTATGATCTTTCCAACCAGACATTCGGGAAATGGATCTTTGAAAATTTCAAAGGACTTGTAATTTCACTAATTATCGGCATCCCGATTCTATTAATATTTTATTATATGCTAAATAAATTCGGCGAATTCTGGTGGCTGCCCTTTGCCTTTATCCTTTTTATTATTTCTGTTGTTGCTGCCAGGCTTATACCCGTTGTTATCCTGCCGCTGTTCTATAAAATTACACCATTTGATAATGAAGAACTTAAGATCCGTATTACGAGGATAGCGGAAGATTCAGGAATAAAAGTAGAAAATATATTTAAATTTAATATGAGCAAAAATACCAGGAAAGCTAATGCTGCTTTTACCGGTCTGGGAAAATCCAAACGTATACTTTTAGGCGATACTCTGCTGGATAACTATTCAAATGATGAGATCGAGACAGTGATAGCTCATGAACTCGGGCATTATAAAAGAAAACATATTATAAAAAATATCATTATCGGTACTACAGCAAGTTTCGGTACACTCTTCCTCATAGCTTATTTATACAGTATTTCTCTTAACTGGTTTGGTTTTGTTAAGCTCCAGGAAGTGGCCGCTCTACCGATCCTACCTATCTGGGCTATGCTGATCGGTCTTATTGAAACTCCTCTTACGAATATTTTATCCAGAAAATTTGAGTATGAAGCAGATGAATATGCTATTGCGATTACCAATAAACCTTCAGCTTTTATTACCACTCTGAATAAGCTGACTGATCAGAACCTTGCTGATATTCAGCCTCATCCTTTAGTTGAATGGTTTTTTTACAGTCATCCTTCGATTACAAAGAGAGTAAGTGCCATCCGGAAATATATGATTGAGTGCGGGATAAAGGAAGATGATATTTCCCTTGAGGAGATTTAGGGTTGTTTTATATTAAGCTCGTCCTTATAGTTCTTCATACCTTGCTCTGTTCATTTCTTGCTTTGCTGTCGGGGGTAATGGACAGATCATTCTTCACCTATAAATATATAACAAAGTTATTCAGCGGCGGAATATTGATTATAAGCGGCGTTAAGGTGAAAACTTCCGGCATAGAAAACATCCGGGGCGAGGGACCATTTATATTTGTTTCCAACCATATCAGTCAATTTGATATAATTGCTCTCCAGTTTACGATTCCTTTAAAAACAGGATTCATTTTTAAAAAAGAACTTGCGAAGATTCCATTGTTCGGATGGCAGCTATTAACCGGACCGCACATAGTAATAGACAGAAGCAATGCTGAAAGTGCGCTGAAGAGCATCCATAGAGCAAGACACAAAATGAAAAGCAAATCTGTTTCAATGATACTGTTTCCGGAAGGGACAAGGAGTAAAAACGGGGAACTTCAACAATTTAAAAGGGGAGCATTTCACCTTGCCGGCCAGGTAAATTATCCGATAATCCCTGTGACAATAAAAGATTCTGACAAACTTCTGCCGAAAGGGTCGCTGAAGATTAATAAAGGTACAATCAGAGTCATATTTAGCACACCTGTTGATACCACTAAAGTTGAATCACGTAACGATGAACTTGAACTTATGGGAAAAGTACGGGATATTATAGCTGGCAATTATTATAGTAAATGAACCGATCCGGCATTACGGAATTATAGAGAGAAAAATGATAGTTGGAATAATCCCCGCAAGATTTGCTTCAACCCGGCTGATGGGAAAACCTCTTGCAGATATTGGCGGCAAACCCATGATACAGCATACCTATGAAAGTTCCAAGACATCAAAACTATTACACGAGGTAATTATAGCAACGGACGATGCCAGGGTTGCTGAAGTATCGAGGAATTTCGGTGCGAAAGTTTTTTTGACTCCGAAAGATATAGCAACCGGATCGGACCGGATTGCATATGTTGCTAAGCAGCTGCCCTCTGCGGAGATTATTGTAAATATACAGGGGGATGAACCATTTATACAGGGGATTATGATCGACCAGGCAGTTGAGCCTCTTTTGTTCGACCTTTCCGTGAATGTATCAACCCTTGCAAAGAAAATTGAAACTGTGGATGAGCTCAAGTCGCCCTCGGTTACCAAAGTTGTATTCGATTATAATAATTTCGCACTATATTTTTCCCGTTCTCCTATCCCTTTTGTCCGTGATGCACGGACGATGTATGACAGGGTTGCAAAGGCAGATATATACAAACACATTGGATTATACGTTTACAGGAGAGACTCTCTGCTAAAGTTCACGAGCCTTGAGCCTACCGATCTTGAACAGATAGAAAAACTTGAACAGCTAAGGATGCTTGAGAACGGGTTTAAGATAAAGGTCGTAGTGACGCCATACGAAAACCTTGCAGTGGATACCCCCGAAGACCTAAAACGTGCACGGTTATATTATTCAAGGATGCAGAAAGAAAGAGAATGAAGTCACCCGGTAAGATACAGCTCGCAAATATTCCGACTCCTGTACAGGAAATTGTTTTTGAAGGAAGAAAATTCCTTATCAAAAGAGATGACCTGACAGGAGCAGAACTTTCAGGTAATAAAGTGCGCAAACTAGAGTATTTATTGTACCAGGCAAGGAAGGAAAAAGCCAGGTATCTTTTTACCTGCGGAGGAGACCAGTCCAATCATGCGAGAGCCACGGCAATTGCAGCAGCGAAACTTGGGATGAAATCCAAATTATTCCTCTGGGGAAGGGATAAACCAAATGCCGATGGAAATCTTTTCCTGGACAAACTTACCGGTGCTGAAATATTCTTTATGAATAAGAAGAATTATGATTTTGTGAATGAAATTATGCAGGAGGAAAGTGAAATTCTCAGGAAAAAAGGTACTAATGTTTATGTAATTCCCGAGGGGGGGTCGACCACCCTTGGAATCCAGGGTTATGTTTCCTTTATTGATGAACTTTCCCGGCAGATAAATTTTAAGCAAATAGACGGAATACTGCTGGCGGCAGGAACTGGAGGAACAGCGGCGGGGATAATGGCGGGATTAAGTCAAAGGAATAGTAATATTCGTGTATACGCTGTGAACGTCCTTTATAATGAGTATGTTATCCGGAAAAAAATTCTCCAGCTTGCACAGGGAGCAGTTATGGAATTCAATCCTGGAAATGAAATAAATCCTGACAACCTTTCAGTGTTGAACGGGTATTCGGAAGAAGGTTATAAAAGAATAAACCGGGATAAGGTTGAACTTGTAAATAAGTTATTCAGGGAAACAGGGATCCTGCTTGACCCTGCCTATACCGGCAAAGCTTTTTATGCATATTATCATAAATTCCTCCTGAAGCAGAAAAAATCGAAAGTCCTGTTCTTACATACGGGGGGGCTATTTGGTGTTTTCGGCCGTAAAATGGAATACCTGGCAGTATAGGCAATTAAAATTCACTTTTTCCTTTTCAGGGGATTTTGAATTCATCCTGTGATGTTTATTGCCTTAAAAATTAATTAAGATTATTTTTGGATATGGATTGTATTTTTTGTGATATTGTAAATCGTAAGGGGGAAGCCGAAATTTTATTTGAAAATGATCTGGTAATGGCTTTTCTGGATATAAGACCGGTGAATTACGGACACACGCTGGTTATTCCCAAAAAACATTTCACTAATTTTCTTGAACTGCCGCCGGAATATCTGGAGGAACTCGGTAAGGTAACTCAATTAATTTCCGGGGCAATACAGGCAGGACTTAAAGCTGACGGCTTTAATGTCATAATTAATAACGGGGCAGCAGCAGGCCAGACAGTTTACCATTTTCACTTTCATATAATTCCGAGATTCAGCAGCGATTTCAATTACCGTCCGAAATTTAAAGTTTACGCGGATGGTTCAATGAAAGAATTCGCTGAAATAATTCGTAACGCAGTAACAAATAAAGGTTGAAATCTAATGGACAAAAAAATAAGAGTGCTGGTCGCTAAAGCCGGACTGGATGGACATGACCGCGGTGCAAAAGTAATTGCAGCTGCTTTGCGGGATGCCGGTATGGAAGTTATTTATACGGGACTCAGACAGACTCCCGAAATGATAGTGGAAGCGGCTATCCAGGAGGATGTAAATGTTATCGGGATAAGTATCTTATCCGGAGCCCATATGACAATATTCCCAAGAATTATGAAGCTTATGAAAGAAAAAGGTATTGATGATGTACTCCTTACCGGAGGCGGAATAATACCCGAAGAAGATATCAAAACTTTACACGGAATGGGCGTGGGGGAACTATTTACCCCGGGCGCTGCTACTACTGAAATTGCAAAGTATATTAAAGAATGGTTTTCTAAAAATCCGAGAAACATTTAATGGTATTACTGACAAATTTAAAAATGTAATCTTTCCTTTCACCAAACAGGGAGACCCAAATGAAAAATATTTACTTCATTTTGTTTCTTTTATTTTGTACTACCGGTTTTTCACAATCATTAGTGGAAACAGTTAACCTTCCTTCCGATAATTTTTTTAATTCAGGGTACGGATTTGCCTTTGACGGCTCTAATTATTGGATATCCTCAGAAAACACTAATAACGGCAGCGGTGTTTTAAAGTCGGTTGATGCAAATGGTAATTATTTAATTACGATAAACATAGACTACCCCGGAATGCATCCCTCGCAGGGTCTTGCATTTGACGGTACAAACTTCTGGTATGTTGAAAGGAAGACATCCAGATGTGATTTATTTAAAGTATCACAGTCGGGTAACGTCCTTGATTCGATTCCTATCCAAACATTCGGCGGATCCTGGTACCTTGGCGGAGCAGCATGGGATGGAACCGGTTTGTGGATTTCGGTCTATTATCCGAATAACCTTGCGGCGTTGTATAAAGTTGATGTTAATGCCAGGCAGATTATAGATACAATACAGGTATACGGAGTACAGCCTACAGGAATAACCATAAAAGGCGATACTTTATTTTATGTAATGGATGGGTTTGAAGGTGACCCGGAAAATATTTATGCAGTTGATCTTGCCTCAAAGGACACTCTTTTCTCCTGGCATGTGCCTGAAGTACCGGGGACAAGGCAGAATCCACGCGGATTGGTCTGGGACGGTGCCTATTTCTGGCTGATGGCTGAACCTGTTGGTGCATCTTCAGGAAGACAGCTTTTCAAATACGACCTTGGAGGTAATGGTACTCCTCATATTTCAGTAAACCCGGTTTCACTTACATTTCCTCAGACAACTGTAGGCGATACATCTCATAGAACTGTCACGGTTTCAAATATCGGCACGGCCGATCTGGAAATTACCGGCCTTAATTTTAACAACCCGGTATTCAGTTCAACTGCGGGCTCGTTTCCTATTACCATTAATCCCGGAGGAAACCAGAACATACAGGTTGATTTTCATCCTGAAGCATTTCAGCAATATACGGGCACGATGACCATTGAGAGCAATGATATTGTTACCCCCGGATTTGAAGTTGACTTATCGGGGCAGGGTGTTGTCAGCGGGCCAAATATTGTTCTGAGCGCATCATCGCACAATTTCGGAGATGTCTGGGTGAACGGAGACGGAAATGTCTATTGGAATTTCAGCATTTTTAATACAGGTGATGCTCCGCTTGAGATTTCTGAAATGCACTTTACTCTGCCTGAGTTTTCCTTTGAAAGCGATGCCATTCCATTCGAGGTTGCACCTGCAGAGACCTCAACAGTCAGGCTGAGATTCATTCCTTCACAGGTGGAAAATTACAGTGATACCTTATTTATTCAATCCAATGATACCCAGGATCCTGTGTTGAAAATAAGTGTAACAGGAAACGGAGTTGTAGGAAATTACCAGGCCGGCTACCAGTTCTGGTTGTACCAGGTGCCTGCTAATCCGAGGACCAGCTATGATGAATACCGCGTTGAAGGTTTGAAACCCATAAATGATATAAACGGCGACGGAATTAATGATGTAATAATTGCAACGGATAATTATTTCATTATGGCTCTTGACGGAGCAGGCAGCGGAACCACGGATACATTATGGACTTTAAATACTTTCTTCAGTAATTCGAATGCCGGTTCAATCGGTCAGTCTAATGATTATGGAGTTCAGGATGCAATTGCGATCGTCAGTGATTTAAATGGCGATGGGAAGAATGATGTTGTGATCGGAACAGGCGGTGGAAATGAACACGTATACGCAATAGATGGAATGAATGGACACATTATCTGGGGGTTCGGAGATGATTATAATTACAGTCTCGGAGATTTTGAAGCTGTTGACGGGCAAAGGGATTTTAACGGCGACAGTGTTCCCGATATTCTGGCAATAGCCGACGGCAACGACCAGGGAACCGGCTACCACACAGCTTATCTCTTTAACGGCGTTAACGGGAATATTATCTGGCAGTATTACTATCCCGGTCCATACCTGTCATTTGGAAAAACTATAATATCTGTTGATGATGTAACGGGTGACGGAGTGCCTGATGCTGTAATAGACGTTGGCAACAACGGAACCACTGACCTTGATGTTATCTGTCTTAACGGAGTAAACGGTCAAACCGAATGGACATTCCCTGTTTCTGGTTATGAACCGAAAGAACTTATAGAATTGCCGGTAGAAGGACAAACACCGGATGTAGTGGCTTCACAGTATTTCGGACATGTTTACAGAATTGACGGAGAAACAGGTGCACAGGTCTGGTCATACGATTACGGTTTCACCGGTATGATTCAGATAGCAAAAATTAGAGACGTTAACGGTGATAGTATTGATGATATATTAATAGCTGCCTTTTCGGGAGGAGTTACATGTCTTAGTGGTGAAAATGGGCAGGCACTGTGGAGTTATCCTATGAACTTTCAATACGGGGTAGCAGCTGTTCCCGATTTAAATAACGACGGCATAGATGATATGGTTACAGGCGACCAGGACGGCACTTTTTACTGTATCAGCGGGTCCGGTGACCCACTCTTCTTTAGTCATACTTTTACGGGCGACAGAATTAATACCGTCAATGTTATTCCCTCGATAGACGGCAACGCCAGTTATGAACTGCTGGTGGGAACCAAGAACGGTACAGTTGCATGTTTTTCCGGCGGGTTAAATGCAGTACCGGTTGAACTTGTATCATTTACATCATCGGTTGAAGGCAACAATGTTAATCTTCAATGGACGGCTGCAACCCAGTTAAATAATAAAGGCTTTGAAATAGAAAGAAAGTCCGGCAGCGAAAATTTTGAGATACTGTCATTCATTAAAGGCGGCGGTACCACTTCAGAACATAAATCTTATTCCTATATGGATAAGGACTTAAAGACGGGCAAATATATATACCGTCTTAAACAGATTGATCTGGACGGTTCATTTACTTATTCGACAGAGATAACTGTTTCAATTGAGATTCCATCTGAATTTAGTTTATCACAGAACTATCCTAATCCTTTCAACCCGACGACGACTATCAGTTTTTCTATAGCTCAGAAATCCCCGGTGAAACTGGTAGTTTATGATATCCTCGGCAACGAAGTTAAAACCATTTTAAATGGGGAGAAAGACGCCGGTTCTTACCAGGTTAAATGGAATGGATTGAATAATAACGGGCTTTCTGCTGCAACCGGAATTTATATATACAGGATTAAAGCGGGGGATTTTGTTCAGGAGAAAAAAATGATCCTGATGAAATGACCTGGCAGTTATAGTAAAGGATAATAATTTTATAAGAGATGGCATCTTCTTAAAAGATGTCATCTTTTTTAATCTCCCATTCTCAGATTACTACTCAAAAAAAAACAACATCTCATTTTAAATCAATCGTTTAATTGAAAAGTTTAATAATTCGTGCAAAAATAGAGTATAACATATGGCATACTAGTTGAAAAATAATATCTGAGTTTGAAATTATACGGTATACAATCCGTAATGAAGTTTACCCCGATAGTTCCTGTGTCATTAACGGAGGGGATTGAAATTGCTGCCCACTCAACTAGAAACCTTTGGGCCTGCTCCGGCGGGCTTGAAGGTTTTTTATTTTAAACTATTACTATCCATTAATTGTCGTCACAATTCCTTTAAACTATTATAAACCAAAAGCTTCTGAATTGAAATTCAGGCACCCTTTAAGTAATTTTATTAATCAAAATATTTAAACAAAAGGAGTTTAGGATGGCAATCAAAGTAGGTATTAATGGTTTTGGCAGAATCGGCAGATTGGTATTCAGACGCGCATTGGCACTAGGAGGATTTGATTTTGTAGGGATAAATGATTTGACAGATGCAAAAACACTTGCACATTTATTAAAATATGATTCAGTTCATGGAATATTCAAAGGTGAAATCAAAGTTGACGGAAACGATATCATTGTTAACGGCGACAGGATTAAAATTACTGCAGAAAAAGATCCGGCCAACCTGAAATGGAAGGATTTAGGTGCTGATATTGTAATAGAATCGACCGGTATATTCAGGACAAGGGAAGCTTGTATGAAACATATAGAAGCCGGAGCGAATAAAGTTATTTTAACTGTCCCTTCCAAAGGTGATGTGGATGCTACAGTGGTGCTTGGTGTTAATGATGAAGTTATCAAGGGTGATGAGAAAGTTATTTCCAATGCTTCCTGCACGACTAATTGTCTCGCCCCGATGGTAAAAGTTCT
>DATFVA010000581.1:0-2584 GCA_035260565.1 Ignavibacteriaceae bacterium
GGAACAATTATATCAGGTAATCCTGCTCCCTCAATAAAAATGCTTCTGATACCATCGGCAAGCAGGGTCAGTGGGAGTATCTTAATAAATCCGATTGCCCAGTCAGGGAAATTGTGGTAGCTGAAGAAGATTCCCGAAAGTACTATCATCGGGGTGGAGATCGCGTTGATGAGTCCGTTGCCAACTTCAGGATTTGCGGTCCTTGATGAAGTCAGTATAGCTATTCCTGCAAAACCAACGTTGCCTGCAATAAAGATCAGCAGCAGTGCTATTATGCTTCCCTGTATAGTTATTCCGAACACGAGATATGAAAAGAGGAAAAGCAGCCCTCCTTCAATAAAATTCATTATGGATCTTACCGTGATGAGCGATATCAGGAAATACGATTTTTTCATTGGAGTGGCAATCATCCTTCTCAGGAGCTTCTTCGACCTGTTCTCAATTATGCCGTACCCAAGACCCCAGATAGATGACATCATCATACCCATTGCTATCAGTCCCGGTACAAAAAAGTCGATGTACCTGGTTCCCCTGAGAGTAAGCGGTGCAACTGATTCATCTTCAATAGTGATTTTATTATTATTTATTACTCTGGATAAATTAAGATATGTTAGATGAGCTTCAGGACTTACCGGATCAAAACGAAATTCGGTCTCATCATTTTTTTCTTCTATTATCAGGTTAATCTCCCCCCGCTTCAGCATCTTCATAGCTTCAGTCTGAGATGTTCTCTCAAAAATGTAAGTGTTATTTCCGAGCTTAGCATCTTTGACGGTAATTTTATACTGCACTTTGTGAGTTGCGCTGTCCGTAGCTCTTTTAGTTCTCATTTTCAGGAACGATTCAAACCTGTTTGCAGAATCAATTACTATTCCCGGATTAATTACAGCAACTTTATGTATCGTGTCGAGCTTTTGTGTAAATGCCAGACCCAGTCCTAACGCCATCAGCAGGGGAAACACGACCCCCCAGAACAGTACTGCAGGTTCCCGCATTAGCGTTTTAGAATGCATCGAGAAAAGGGTGAAAAACTGATTTAACGATTCATTACGCATTCAGATGTCTTCCTGTTAGTGTAGTAAACAGATCGTCGAGAGTCTTTCTTCTGCTCTCGAAGTTCTTCAGCTGGATATTTTTAAGCTTAAGATAATTGATAAACTCAGGCAGTTCAGTTTCGAGGTCGTCGATTGTAATAATACCTTTCCTGGTATTCTCATCCCAGTTTATATCAAAATCTGAATTGCCGCTTATTATTTCATTCAGGTCATTATCTGAACCCTCAGGAGTAAATTCGATTATCTTTTTATTGTCGGAGTTCAACAGCTCATCCCGTGTACCTTCAAGCAGGATTCTACCGCTGTCAATTATAATTATATAATCGCACAGCTGCTCGGCTTCCTCCATATAATGAGTGGTCAGTATCAGGGAGGTTTGCGACTTTGCTTTCAGCTGAAGAAGAATATGCCAGATCTCCCGTCTTGCGTTGGGATCAAGACCAGTTGTAGGTTCATCAAGCAGCAGCAGTTTCGGGTTATTAAGCAGCGCCAATCCAAGAGCAAGCTTCTGGCGCTGGCCGCCCGAAAGATTGACCGTGTAGGATTTTCTTTTTTCACCGAGATTTATTTCGGAAATAATTTCATTAACCCTTTCATTTCCAAGCTGATAGAAACCGGCAAATAGCTTCATCGTTTCTTCAACCGTAAGCTTATCGATAAATCGTGTTTCCTGCAGAGAAAGTCCTATTGACCGGTGCAGTTCATTCTGGTGTCCCTCCCACTTTTTTCCAAGTATCGTAATATCCCCATTATCCGGTTTCTGAATCCCTTCTATCATTTCAACAAGCGTAGTTTTTCCTGCACCGTTGGGCCCAAGGAGGGCTGTAAACTGTCCCTGCTTTATAGTAAGACTTACACCGTTCACGGCTTTGACAGTTTTAAACGATTTATAGACTTCTTTCACCTCTACGACAGAAAGATTCTCCGGGGTTTCTCTGGACTTCATCTACTTCCTGATCTCTTAAAATTAATCGAATTAGTTTCAGAAACTTAAGGTATGATCAGAACTTAATCAAAATAGCCTGCTGAATTCCTGATTTTCCGCCAAAATAAATTGAATCGTCTGAACAATTTTGTCGATAGCCTGTTTTAAGTGGGAGGGATGAGATTGTTGATAATTTCATCAGCTTTGACAAAATGTCAGTCCCCGAAGTTATGCCGTATTAGTGCCGTAGTTGTCCGCCTTTTGTCCCGTATTTGGACTCAAAATGAGACAATGTAAAAACAGCGAAAAAACGCAATTTTCTGCTGCTGAAAAAAATTACATATGACAAAATGTCAGTGTCTGAAAATGAGACGAGTGCGGGGAAGGGGAGCTGGAAGAACCAGATTAGAAGATTAAGAAGATCAGAAGGTGAGAAGGGAAGAAGTTAGGAAGGTAAGATGGAAAGAACGAGGTGAAAGTATCAGGGAAGATGGAAATTTCCGCAGTATTTGGTTTTTAAAGTGACCATTATTAAACTACGTCTGCCTCGGAACAATTAAATTAGAGCAAGATATGAAAACAACAGGCAATACAGTATTAATAA
>DATFVA010000582.1:0-6852 GCA_035260565.1 Ignavibacteriaceae bacterium
TGCTCTTTACCCTCACCCTTCATAATCGCAAGCCTTGCAGGAAGCTCATCTACAGTTACTTCATCTTCGCCTGCATAAATTCCTCCGCCTGCCGTAAGAGTTACTATCAATTGAGACGGTGATGTCTGTTCATTTGTCTTCGACCCCGGCAGTTTAACTTTCACACCTGTCTGTATGACAAACTGCGAGGTAAGGAGAAAGAAAATAAGCAGCAGCATTACAATATCAGTTAAGGATGAATAACTGAAAATCGCCAGAGGTTCGTTTGATGTATTAAATTTCATTGATTAACCTATATGTCGATTTCAATTTCTTCTTCAAACTCCGACTGGGCGGAAGAACTGTCCTGTATAATGTCAACTACATCGTTTGCAACAGTTTCCATATCGCCTACCAGTTTTTTCACTGCACTGAGAAAATAATTGTAGAAAGCAAGAGCAGGGATTCCAACCATAAGTCCGAAAGCAGTTGTCAGAAGTGCCTCCCATATTCCGCCTGCAAGATCACTCGGGTTTGCCGAACCGGCAAGATCCTCAATAGTCATGAATGCTGTAATCATTCCGGTCACTGTTCCGAGAAAACCAAGCAGAGGGGCAATACCGGAGATAGAAGCAAGAACCGCGAGTCCTTTTTCAAGTTTACTGATCTCCTGCCGTCCCGCATTTTCAATAGCTTCTTTAACTCTCTCATGGCCGAGTTTATATTTAGTCAGACCTTTCCTTATAATATTTGCGACGGGCGATTTCTCTTCCATACAATAACTAATCGCTCCCGTGATATCCTTCTTTTTTAACATCCCCCTGATCCTTACCATGAAGGCTGGGACGTTAATTTTAGCTCTTCTGATTACAATATATCTGTCTATAATTACCGTCAATCCTATTATAGAGCAGGCCAGAATAAACCACATAACTATTCCGCCTTTGAGAAATATTGAAAACAACTCCATAGTCTTCCTTTTCCTTTTCGATTATTTATTTTCCGTTTACGAAATTTTCAGCTTCACTTAATGATTTAAAATATCCTACTCTTACTCTGTAATACAATCCCATTCCCGGTATATCGGATTTTTCAACGAAAGCGGTGTAGCCCGTATCCCGGTATTTTTTCCCCTGGTCAAGGGCAATAGTCTTACTTTTCCACGATGATGTCTGCACAACAATCCCTTCAGGATATTGATAAATGTAATTTCCTATTCTTTCGGCATTTACGGGCTCTCTTACTTCTGTTAAATCCTGTTCTGCATTATTAACCGGGCTGCCTGTATTTACGGGAGTCTTGTCGCCGGTTTTTGATTCCTCCCCGCCTGCCTTTGTTCCCTGAGAATATTTCTCGTCCGGTTTTTCATAAGGGTAAGTGACGGGTACATCGTAATCTCTTTCAATTACTTTAGTCTGCTTTCCGGGTTCACCCGGCTGGTTACCTACGGCTTCATTGTTAGCGTTTTTCAATTTAAAGTACAGAAATATTATACCTGCGAGAGCAATGATCACAACCAGGGCAATTATATATGATGGAAGATTGCTCTTCTCCCTGTAACCATGGTATTCACGATGCCTGCTTTTCTTCTCTTTGACAGGCGGTTCATCAATTTCATCAAGGCCTTCAATACCGGAAAGATCAAAATCAAATTCCGCCGTAGTACGTCTGACTTTCTGATAACCACCGCGTACTTCGGTAATTCGCCGGGGTTTCTCTTCTTCTGTTTCTTCAGATTCATCAAAGTGGGAGGTGGTAAATTCTTTTGTGAGAGATGTTACCCGTTGGAAATTCTTCGGAACAGATTCTTCACGCCCCGGCTGCACAGGAGTTTCCTCCTCAGGAAGCTCATTTATTATCTCTTCTTCTGTAATTTCCGGTTCATTCGTCTCTTCCGGAATTTCCTCCTGTAAATCCTCAATTTCTTCGGGTGAGCTGTCTTCAGTTTCCCGGGCAGGTTCTATTACGTCTTCTTCATAGATTGGTTTTTCATCGTCATCCTCGTCAATTACTTCTTCAAAAATATTTTCATCCGGCTGATCTTCATTTTCCTCCTCGAATAAAGGAACTGTCTCTTCAGGCTCATCAGCATTTATTTCAAATTTGTGTAAAGTATTTTTGTCAGTACGTTCAGCTGCAGGCTCATTTTCATCACCGGGAGCATCCTCTTCTTCAAATTCCTGTGAGAGGTTTTCTCCAAAATCCCAGGACAGGTTTTCAAACTCACGGGTTTTCATAAAATCGCTTCGGGTTGGAAGCTCAGGTTCTGCAGGACTATTACCTACCCCCAGTTTTTTCCAATCAAATGCTCCCTCTCCTTCATCTTCTGCGGATTTCAGATGGATAGTCTCAGTTTCCTTCCCGCCTTCAGTTTTCTCAGATTCTCCAATCAACCTTTCAATTTTTGATTCAATCAGACTTCTCAATTCTGTGCCGGAAGGGGGAATAAAAAATTCCGACTCTTTCACTCCTTTCAATGGAATAACCGGCTTACCGATGCTCAGGCTGAAGTATGAATCTGCAGGGTGATATTCCTCTTCCAGACCGGATGGTACATTGAAGATTATTTCTTCACCTTCATTTTCATCCTCTATAAAGACAATAAGATCGGAATAAATAAATTTTTCTCCGGATTCCTGCCTCGTTGAGTTTTCAATTTGTCCAACACGAAGCTGGAATAACCCGATTCCATCTATCTTCAATGATTGACCGGGCTTAAGTTTTTCCGAAGCATTCTTTAAAAATATCTCGAAGAATTTCTTGCCCTCATTATCGGGTACCCCGGCTTTCTTCGAGATCTTTCTAATAATTTCTGCTTTATTCATGATATAGGTATCTATTAATTTAAAATTTACCAGGCAACCTTAATTCCGCCGGTCACATTAAATGGAAGCAGTTCATACCTGAGCCATTTATAATTCCTGTTGTTCAAAAGGTTATTCATCTTAAAAGTGATGAAAAATCCCGGTGTTAGTTTATAAGAAAAATTTAACCCGAGATCAATATAAGAATTTAGAGTTTGTGAATTAATCAAATCAGCAAAAGTTTTTGAAGCGTAATAAAGTTTAGCTGCTGTACCCAGCCCGAAATCAAAATCATAACTGTAATTAAGAGAGGCTGTCCACTCCGGATGATAAGGTATTAATTTGCCGCCATCATCCCTGGTATCTTCATATTGGGCAGTGCCGTAAAATATTCCATAAGGTCCGGGGTGGAATAACATATTTAAGAATACTGATGCACTGTTGCCTCCCGTTGAGGCAAGATCAAATGCGCCCGTAATTATATTATTCTTGAAATATGGAATTTCATCAGAAGTATAGTATTTAATGCCGCCGTCAATTTCAAAATATCGGCCGTATTCATATTTAAGCAAAGCCTTTAATACATTAGATTTTTCGAAGAATAGGTTCGTAAAAGTGCTGACATTCAGATAGGGGTTTAACCTGATAAAATAATTCTCAGTGAGGAATTCAGCAGAGGGAGCAAATTCACCGTATAAAGTAACATTGCTTTCCAGGTGTAATGCTGCGGCAGCATAAGGAGCGCTGAATGAGTGGCTGCCATCCTGTGCATAGCTTATACCGAAGTCCGCTCTTAAAACGTCCGATAGATTGAGTCCTACTGTAGGCCGGATCTTCACAAAATAAAATTCGGAGTTATCCTGCATCTTGTTAAGTATATATTGCCTTTTATAATCGAGGTTTACATTCACATTGAAAGCAGAAAACTCTCCACGGGCAAAACCGTTGAATCCTAAAAGATTTTCTGAAAAGTCAGGATTGTCCAGTGAAGCAAGCTGATCCGAAAAATTCACCTCATATATAAAACTTTTGTTCGAAAGGTTATTTACCAGAAAAGAGAAATTTCCCGTAGTAAGGGATCTTTTTTCTGCGGGGCCCAGGTCAAAGTATGCGCCGTAGAGTTTATAATTTTCTGCTGCAAGGTCGCCATTGAGCTTAAGTTTCATTCCATTAAATGCAGGAAATTCACTCTTTATAAAATAATATAACGTTGCTCCGGCATTGAGTGAATTTTTTGCACTGTTCAGCGAGTACTCCCTCTGGTTTAAGGCTCCTGCTCTGCCCTCAAACACTCCGCCGCCAAGGGGACTTGAATACACAAGTCTTGCAGCCGGAAGATAATAAGTACCAAGGTCTGCTTCCAGCCATCCTTTATCATAATCCAGTGAATCGAAAAGATTAAGTCTATTCTTCAGAGGGTCGGGGAATTCTTTCAGCTGAAGTTCTTCGGGAGAATAAGACGGCAGTATGAATTTACCGGAAATAGTCGACACGAAATCAGGGGGGATCTTTTTTGCCTGATCAACATTTATCACTTCTTTTCCTGTAATGATAAAATCAGGCAGCTCCACATTAGGATTGGATTTTTGAGATTCCTGCGCGGCTCCCTGCATTGAAAAAATAACGGCAAATATTACTATAAGTCTATACTTCATTTCAGTTTCCTCAGTTTACTCTGGGCTTCCTGTCCGAACTGGTCGCCTTTGTGCCGTGTAAGAACGGATCTGTAATATTCTTTGGCCTTATCATAGTCTCCTCGCCCGGTATAAATATCACCCATTTTCATGTATGATTTTGTCAGCCACTCATCATAGCCGGAAAAAATTGACCTTACCCTTTCAAATGCATCAATGGCATTAAGAGTATCTCCTGCTTCTGCAAATGAAGTCCCCAGATAATACTGTGCTTCTGCGCCTATATCATCCGACCTTGTGTCGGCAAGGTTCTTAAAATAGAACTCTGCGTTGCTGTAACGCGACGCCGCAAGTTCAATCAAACCCAGTTCAAGTTTAGCCTTTTCCGCGAATATTGTCCCGCTGTAATACTGGACAACATCCTGGAAAACACTGTATGCATTATCAGGGTCTTTTTTATTGCCGTAAGTAACGCCCTTCATAAAAATTATCTCCGCAATTCTGGGCGATTTAGGAATTTTATCCAGGGCTTTATTGTAGATTTCAATAGCGGAATCATAATCTTTCATCGTGTTGTAGATGTTCCCGATCTCAAGAACTGCTGCTCCGGCAGCTTCACTATTAGGGTAGGAATCAAAGACTTTCTTAAAATTAAAAACAGCTTCTTCATTCTGCCCGAGATTCTGAGAGCTCTTCCCTATCCAGTAGTAGGCATCGGGAACCTGCTTGCTCGAAGGATAGCTGGAAACAAATTCCTTATAGCTTACTTCAGCTTTTTCATATTCACGCATACTGTAATAAATTTCGCCCTTCTTAAAAAACAGCTGATCTGCAAAACTTAACCCGGGATTTTTTGAAACAAAGTTGTCAATTAATGTCACTGCTTTCTGCGGCTCATTCTTTGCCACATAGCTGTACTGAATACCGTTGACGGCATCGAAGACATAGCTGGACGAAGGGTAAAGTGTGATAACTTTTTCATAATTTGCAATAGCCGAATCATATTTAGCCTGGTTGAAATAGGAATCACCTATTGAGTAATAAGCAAGCGGTATAAGGGATGATGAAGGATAGACTTTCATCAGCTCATGGTACTGTGAGATCGCCTCATTAAATTTCTCTTTCTGAAAATATATCCAGCCTATGGTGTACATAGAGCCCTGAGCATATTGTGAATCCGGGAATTTTATCCGGAGGTTATTGAATTCATTGATTGCCTCCTCAGTATTACCAGCCTTATAGAGAGCCTGGGCAAACTGGTAGAATCCGTAAGGATTGTTGATAGAAGAAGCCCCGCCTGCAAAAAGATCCTTGTATATCCGGCTTGCAGCAGCATAATTTTTAATGCCGTAATAGCTGTCGGCCAATCTTAATTTCGCGTCTACAGTTCTCTTATTCCGGGGATATTTTTTTACAAAGTCTGAGAACACATCTGCGGAGGAATCAAAATTCTTTAAATTAAAATAACAGTATGCCTTCCCGTAAATGGTCTGTGCCGCCAAAAGAGTATCATTTGTATTTACTTTATTGTATGATTTAAGTGCATTCTGATATCTGCCGTCAGCATAGTAACTTTCAGCCAGGTAAAAATTTATTTTATCATTTTCAACATCTGTTCCGGCTTCTTCAATATTGTTCAATAACTCAATTGCTTTATCATAGTCCCCCTGGAAATAATATGTTGTTCCAAGACCAAGCCTGGCCCGGTTTGCCATCTCCGGCTTAACATCATTTAAATTAATCGTGGCGTTAAAGTAATCAGCGGCTTTATCATAATCCTTCTTATTAAGTGAAACTTCCCCGAGCATTGTAAGCGCCTTTCCTTTTACCATAGGGTCTTTTGAATTAGCAGCCGCTCTCAGGTAACTTTCGGAATTTATGTAATCTTTATTATTAAAATAATATCCTCCCAGCTGATACCTTACGTCCTCAGTAAGTTTACTGCCGGGAAACTTCTTAATGAATTGGTTATAGATCCTGAAAGCTTCATCTTCTTTGCCTGAATATCTTTTTGATTCCGCCTTCCAGTAAAACGATTTTACAGCGAGAGAATCTTCTCCGTCCGATAAAGAATTGAATATATCATAGGCATCATTATATTTCTGCTGCTGGAAATAGCACCACGCTAAACCGTACCGGGCATCCCTGAAAACATCGGAAGAAGGAAAACTCTCAATAACCTCATTATAAGTCCTTTCTGCATTGTCGTATTCCTGCACCCTGTAATAGGAGTTTGCCAGCAGATACAGGCTCTCTGAGTAAATATCCTCCGGAAGATTGGTAAGGCGCGGATTATTAAGTTCAAGTATTGACGACTGGTAATCTTTCAGCTTAAAATAACAGATACCAATCCTGATCTGTGCGGATAAAGCAAGCGGACTTTCCTTATGATACGATAAAAGCTGGTCATAATATTCTACGGCCTTTGCATAGTT
>DATFVA010000583.1:0-2519 GCA_035260565.1 Ignavibacteriaceae bacterium
GGATTGATGAGTTAAAAAATAATCTGGGACTTATTAATAAGCTGCCGGTGCTGCTGCCGGGTGTAGGTGCGCAGGGAGGTAGTCTGGAAGAGGTTGTTAAATCATTTAAAGAAGCAGGGAGACTAAATTATCTTATAAATGTAAGCCGGGGAATTATATACAGGAGCAGTAATAAAGATTTTGCCAGGGCTTCTGCTGAAGAATTAAACACACTGAATACAAAAGTTAAAAAAGAACTGGATATGTGAAGAAATTCCTATTCGTAATTTTACTATTAATTTTAATATTAGTATGTTTTCTAAACATTAAACAATCCTCTTGGATAAAAGAGGGAGAAATGCAGGAATCTGCTGTTAAACAGCCTCCGGAAGGCAAAGTTGGGGAGTCCGGGAATCTCGATTATCAAACTCCCGATATTTATGATGTCAGTTCTTTAAGGATTGATTCAAGGTTGCCTGAACTGACGATTATATCTGCTAAAGATACGGTCTTTACTGATTCCTCTAAGGTGGAAGTAACTGTTAAAATACCTCCAAAGATTTCCGGTGCTGATATTTTTCTTTTTAATAATGGAAAAAAGAAAGATATGTTCTACCAGGTAGGCTCGGGGGAGTACTCTTTCAGGAATATATTCCTGGATGATTCCGTTAACAACCTGGTCTTTTTGTACCGTCTGGGGAGCAGGAGATCCCTACCCGCGAATCTCGTGGTTATAAAAGAATCTGGCAGGTAGAGTATGAAACAAGACAAAGTGCTGGAGAAATTTCTTTATGAAATCTGGAAAAGCCAGGATTTTGTAAAAGAACTGGAAACTTCTGACGGGCAGCTGGTTAAGATAGTCGATCCGGGGTCAGAAAACAAAGAAACTGGCGGACCCGACTTTAAACATGCAAAAATCCAGATAGGGAACCTTACTTTCTCAGGTGATATTGAAATCGACGGTGTCCATTCCGACTGGAAAGCCCACGGACATCATCTGAATAAAAAATACAACAGCGTTATACTTCATATAGTTTTTAATAATTCTCACCGCGATTCTTACGTTTACACACAGGACGGCAGGAAAGTTCAGTCATTCTCTCTTGAGCCCTTCCTTAAGAGCAGCCTGAGGGAAAAAATACAGCAGGCTATACTGACTGAAAGATCCGGCCGGATAAACAAGATGCCGTGTGCTGAAGTTAATAATGAGATCCCCGAAAAAGAAAAACTTGATTTTATATATGAACTGGGACTGGGGAGATTCAAACAAAAATGTGAAAAGGTACTCGGCAGGCTGAAAGAGCTCGCTTACTTAAAAGAAATAAATCTGAAAGAACCCGTGATTCATTATGAACCAGATGAAAATTTTTATAAGAAAGAATTCAAGCCTGGTGATTTCAGTGATACCGGGTTATGGGAACAGATGATTTATGAATCTATGTTTGAAGCCCTGGGGTTTTCAAAAAACAAAGATATTATGCATAGGTTAGCATCAAGCGTTGACCTTAATTTTCTTAAAGAATTCACGAAAGATGAAGATTTCCTGCTTAAATTGGAATCAATATTTTTCAATATAAGCGGACTGCTTCCTGCTCCCGATAAAATTCCCGATGAGGAAACATCAGTATATATCAGGAGCCTGGTAGAATTATGGTCGGTGCATAAAACCGATTATGACGGAAGAATATTCCATCAAACGCAGTGGAACTTCGCAAAACTAAGACCATATAATTTCCCCACTATAAGGATAGCTGGCGGTGTCAGGCTTCTGTGTCAGTTAATTAGGGGAAAAATGATTCAGGCAATTATAAAGGATTTTGAAAATTATAACAACAATAAACAAATTATCAGCTCGCTTAGAAGTCAACTGATAGTAAAAGGAGAGGGCTTCTGGCATAATCATTATACTTTTGACCAGGAAGCAAATATTAAAATTAATTATTTTGTGGGCGTCTCACGCGCAGATGAGATAATCATTAATGTTATACTTCCAGTATTTTCAGTCTACTTCGATCTTTATAATAGGAAGGATCTTGCTGCCAGAGTCCAGAAAGTCTACCTAAACTATTACCAGCAAAGTGAGAACAGCCTCGTATTTGAAGTAGCAGATACTCTCAATCTGAATGACGCTTGGAAAAGGAGTGTACTTTACCAGGGAATGATTGATTTGTTCAGAAATTTCTGCAGTAAAGATAACTGCATGGAATGCTTAATCGGAAAGAAAGTATTCAGCTAAACCTGAATTTGAAACTGCCTGACCGCTTATCAACCGATAAGGTAACAGGGGTCAGGCTTAAACTCTTCTGTTAAACTTGAACATGCCAGCCGGAGGCAGGCTTAAACTCAATTATTCCCGGTCAGCTTCTGTATATCATCTCTTATCTTTGCAGCTCTTTCATACTCTTCGGTTTCAATAGCTTTCCGAAGTTTATCCTGAAGGGCGGCAAGTTGAGCTTCCTTAGTCTTCGGCACTTCCTCCTGTTCCAGGGGTTCACTTTTATTTTCTTCCCCTTCTGTTTCCTCGGAAGGAATAAATGCAG
>DATFVA010000584.1:0-9894 GCA_035260565.1 Ignavibacteriaceae bacterium
GTCTAAGAAATAATTTATTTAATCCCGGCGGGGCAAGCCGTTAACCAAAATACAAGTATATAGCATTCACATAGCCTCTGGAGTTTTGGAGTGATGGGCGAAACCGGGGGATTTGTGATGCCTGGATATACTCTCATTAACCATCTGCGTTAGCTGATTATCTAAGGTATAGATTGCAAAAACAAAACGGTTTTAACCGTTTACAATCGACAGATTATACTAACGAAATGAGAAAAGTGTCGGACGAATTCAAACCTCCGTTCTCAGATCTTTTCCTTCAGCTCCAGAGCGATTCCCGTTTTTATTTTACTCACAATTATGCTAAATTTGTATGGAAAATAAACGGTTTCAGGGGTCTTTCATCCTTAATTTATCTAAATTCTCTCGGCCATCTCTCGGCCATCTGTCGGCCTTCTTTCGGCCTCATACTACGGGCTAACTCCGGGGAAAAGCCGGGACAGATAAGGATTATATATAAGTATCACCAGGCCTCGCCTCGTGTATTCCCGGAAATTGAGGTTGTGATTACAAATGAATCGAAAGGGCTGAACCTAATGTTTATCCTATGCTATTTTTTATCCTAATATTTCATTCCTGTAATTTTGAAACCGCATCTCTTCCTTTATTCTTAACAGTAAATACACTATCTTTTTCCTTAACAATCCCCCAATGTTTAAATGAAAGGAATTCGGTATGTCAATCCGTCCCGTTAAAAAGATATTAAAAGCACAGCCTACTGTTGAGGGGGCCGGTGTGAATCTGAGAAGGGCAATAGGATTTGGCGACCCTGCAGAAGTCGATCCATTCCTTCTTTTAGACGATTTCCGGAATGAACATCCTGAAGATTACCTTAAAGGTTTTCCCTGGCATCCTCACAGAGGAATTGAAACTATTACTTATGTTCTGGCAGGGAGTGTTGAACACGGCGACAGTATGGGAAATAAAGGAGTAATATCGTCGGGCGATATTCAGTGGATGACCGCCGGAAGCGGGATAATTCACCAGGAAATGCCGAAAGGAGACCCGAAGGGCAGGATGCATGGTTTTCAGCTTTGGGCCAATCTTCCTGCGTCGCTCAAAATGACTTCGCCGCGATACCAGGAGATTAAATCACCTGAAATCCCTGAGATTATCGATGATGACGGCACACGGGTCAGACTTATATGCGGGAGTTTCTGGGGTAAGCGAGGCCCTGTAGAAGGTATAGCGGCTGACCCCGTTTATATTGATGTAACCGTACCTGCCGGCAAAAGAAAAACACTTGAAATAGATACAAGAAATAATGCATTTGCATATGTATTCGACGGTTCAGGAAAATTCTGTAATGCCTCAGGTCCTCTTGCTGTTCCTACAGAAAGCGTGGGATGGCTTGATACAGCCCCTCCTGCAGAGGCAGATAACAGATCTTTAATCCTTTTTGACAGCGGAGATGAGGTGATTATCCAGGCAGGAGAAAACGGCATACGTTTTCTTCTTATTTCCGGAAGACCGCTTAAAGAGCCTGTCGCCTGGTACGGCCCAATAGTTATGAATACCCAGGCAGAGCTCCGTACAGCATTTGAAGAACTTCAGTCAGGTACGTTTCTGAAGCAGTAAGCGCTTGAGGAAGAATTAAGTTGATTGAGTGATGCAGTCAGGGAGATTTGCATCACTCATTCCAGTATTCTATTACTCCGCTGCCCGTAATTGCATTATTCCATTTCTCCCTGATTTACCCTTTGTGACCGTTGTTAACCCGCATTGTCTTTTTTATTCTTTCGTGATAGTATTATGATAACTATCAGCTAAGATTGTATGCAGTAATAAAAACAATAATCAGGTAAGGCATAACAATGAAAAATATAATATTAATCTTAGTAATGGGCTTATTGCTTTTAACCGGATGTGAGAAAGCAGAATCACATGGGATGAAAAAAATGACAAATTCAGAGGATAATAACAGTGATAATACTGCAGTATTTGCAGGGGGTTGCTACTGGTGTATGGACGCTTCCTTTGAAAAACTTGACGGACTGAAAGATGTTATTTCCGGTCATGCCGAAGGAGTCGACGGCTCATTCAAAACAGGTAAAGTTGAAGCAATAAAAGTAATTTTCGACCCCGCGGTAATAAGCTATTCCGAGCTGCTTGAATATTACTGGAAGCAGTTCGATCCCACAGATAAAGGAGGTTCTTTCCACGACAGGGGAGCGGAGTATGAATCTTATATTTATTACCTGGGCAGCAAACAGAAAGAGCTTGCTGAAAAGTCGAAAACAGCCATCGAACAATCTGGTGTATTTGACAGACCTATTGTTACAAGGATAGTAAAGTTTGATCAATTCATTCCTGTAAAAGAATCGGAACAGCATTTTTATAAGAAGAATCCTGACAGGTATTACAGCTACAGGGAAGCTTCGGGTCGGGATGCTTTTATTGAAAAAACCTGGGGGAGTTTATTTACAAAGAAATATTCAAAACCGTCCGATGAGAAGCTTAAAAAAGAACTTACTTCTCTGCAGTATAATGTTACCCAGAACGCTGCAACCGAACAGCCTTTCAATAATCCGTACTGGGATAATCATAAGGAGGGTATATATGTTGATATAGTATCGGGGGAACCGCTGTTCAGCTCTAAGGATAAATTTAAATCGGGGACGGGATGGCCGAGTTTTGTAAAGCCGATTGATCCCCGGTTCATTCATAAGAAAGTTGACGGTACACTTGGTATGGAACGGGTGGAAGTATTAAGCAAGGGCGCCGGTTCACACCTGGGACATGTATTCGATGATGGTCCTGCACCTACACACCTCCGGTATTGTATGGATTCTGCCGCACTTCGTTTTATCCCAAAAGATGAACTGGAGACGGAAGGGTACGGGAACCTCGCATATCTGTTCTCTTCCATGTAAATAAAAATCAATGGGGAAATGGTATGCTGTATCGGGTCCCTGGCGTATATTATCTGGTAGAATTATGCACTACTTCATTTCCCCTGCGGACAATAATCCTGAATTCCGTTTTGCCATTCCTATTAATTTCCAGTTTTCCCCGATGCTGATCAACCAGGGAATCCACAAGTTCCAGCCCTAATGAACTGGTTGTCTTGATATCGAAACCATCGGGCAGACCAACACCGTCATCTGCTACAATAAGGAAAAGATCGTTGTTAACTTCCTTAAGACAAATATTCAGCGTCCCGGACTTTCTATTCGGAAAGGCGTGTTTTAATGCATTTGTGACCAGCTCATTAAGAATTAAGCCGAGGCTTATGGAAAGGTTAATATCAATCTTAACTTCTGCCAGATCAAGATCCAGTCTGAGTGTTCCGGATCTGTTTCTGTATGTTGTGAAAAGGTATGATGTCAGTTCCTTAATGTATTCGCCAAAATTAATACTGGATAATTCTTTTGTTTTATAAAGCTTCTCATGGATTAAAGCCATAGAACGTATTCTTGACTGGCTTGATTTCAGCATTTCTATAATTTCCTCGTTATTCAGGTAATTAAGCTGAAGGTTCAGAAGGCTTGAAATAATCTGGAGGTTATTCTTAATCCTGTGATGAATTTCCTTTAACAAGACCTCCTTTTCCTTTAAGGAATTTTCCAGCTGAATACGGTAATTTTTTGTCTCTGAAACATCTATCTCAGATCCGATGAATCCTTTAAACTCGCCGCCGGGCAGAACCAGTGGAACGGCCGATTTTAATGTCCATGAATATTCATTATTACTCTTCTTTACTCTTAACTCCGTCGAAAAACTCCTGGCTTCACTTGACGCTTTATTGAAGAGCTCAATAAACCGCTCCCTGTCCTGGGGATGTATAAGCTGCATCCACTTTTTTTCATTAATCTCTGCAAATGACTTCCCAAAAAAATCCAGCATTGTTTTATTTGCATAAATAAGATCATTATCTTCATCGCTTATCCAGATCATTACCGGTGCCGAATCTGCCATCGAGCGGAAACGTGCTTCGCTTTCTCTTAATTCATTTTGGTACTTGTACTTCTCCGTAAAATCAGTCAGAGAAAGCCTTATATTATATTCTTTTGTTCTGTAGTTTCTATAGGGGGAAAATATTATGTGTACGGTTATGATCCCCTTTTCTTTAGAATTCAAAGTAAATTCTTCCGTAATCCCGGTATTAGCCGACTTGCATTTATGCAGGAGATTAAAAAATTTACCGATCTCATCTTTTTCAAGGAAGCTCACGAAAGGAATTTCTATAAGAAACTTTTTCTGAAATCCGAGCAGGTTGGCGCCTGTATAATTGATCTCCTTTATCAGGCCTGCTTCATCAAGCGTCAGGTAAGCATTGGGGGCATAATCGTATAGGTCGGCAAACTTGTCACGCGATTCTTCAAGCAGGTTCTGTTTTTCTTTCAGTTCCTCTTGTTGCAGCTCTACCTGCAGCTGTATTTCCCTTAACTTTTCGCTTAGTTCATTTTCCCTGGCTGTAATTCTTTTCTTAGTGTTACCATTCATCTTATTGGCTTTCATCGTTTTTCAGCGCTTTCAATCAAATCATTTTCCTTCTGTTATTGACATCAGTATATATTCTCCTTGCTTATTAGGGATACGTAATGTCTGAGTATTTATCACATATTCGGCGCTGCTGCCGTTACCGGTATTTATTTTAAGATTAAAATCCACAATTTCCTGATTCTGCCTGATCATATCTTCCATCTTTTTAGTAAACCCGGAATTTTTCAGGATCCCGTTTCCCAGAGCAGATAATTTTTTACCCGCTGCTGTTTCGCGGTTTATCTCGAACACTTCATAAAAAGACTTTGTAGCATCAATTAGCTGAAAATTAGTGTTCAATACTATAATCATCCCTTCGACGTGGCTGAAAATATCCCTGGCAAAATTCCTTCCTTCTATTGCTGTATCGTGTTCCCGTTTCATAATATCTACATCGTATAGGGAAATTATGACCCCATCTATCTTGTTCTCACTTGTCCTGTAAGGGCGTATTTTCATTGAATACCAGTTGTCAGTATTATCTCTAACCTGCATCTCTTTCGGTTCAATGGTGTCAAGCACTTCAAGAACCATTTCGTTAAGGTTCGGCACTTCTATATTGGGGTTTATATTTCCTATAGGTCTGCCTAAATCCCCTGAAATTAAATTCCAGATTTTTTCCGCACTTGGTGTATACCTTCGTATTTTAAGGTCTCTGTCAAGCATTAGTATCGGAATGTTTACAATGGAAAGCAGGTTCTGCAGGTCATTATTAATCTCATGGAGCTCGCTGTTCTTGCTTTCAAGTTCATCATTTACAGTTATCAGTTCCTCGTTAGTTGACTGCAGTTCCTCACGCGTAGTCTCCATTTCCTCATTTGTGCTCTGGAGTTCTTCATTGCTCGACTGCAGTTCCTCAAGTGCCGAACGCAGTTCTTCATTCGTTCCTTCCCGTTCTTCTATTATTGACTGCAGGTGTTCTCTGCTTATAATCAATTCTGATTTCAGCCTGTCTATTTCGGATTCCTTGTCTTTTTCCTGCCGTGTAACAACTGATTTCAATGAACCTTCTTTACCATTTCCGGCGCCCGGTACTGAACTTTCAGGTTCTCTTTCCCTGAATAAAATCAGGTAAGCATAATCCTTTGTTTCATGAAGTCCCTTTATAGGTATAACCTCAAGGTCAACTACACCGCGGTTTCCTTTTCTGTCGTATTTAATATTTTCAATTGAGTATGGTGTTCCCGTTTTCTGTACTTCCATAATAGCGGTATGCATATCAAGACTAAGCCCTTCCTTAATCATCCTGAAAATGTTCAGACTTGCATCCCCGGTAGAAGGTTCAATATATTTGTTAAGTTTTCCCCTGAACTGAATTATATCCATTGAGGAGTTTATAAGGATCCCCGGTGGAGCATACCTGTCTATAGTAACCTTGTCGGCTTCTTTCTGGATATCCATTTTGCCCGGTGTTATTTCATTATATCTGTTGACGATATGGCCAGCGGCAGGCAATGAAAAATTAAAATCTATCGGGCTGTTCCCTTGTTTTTTCTTATAAAGCTTGAACTTTTTATCGGTAAGGAAAAAAAGATCTCCGAAACCTCCTATAGATTCTGAAGTACCGAGCATCAGGAATCCGCCTGGCTTAAGTGCGTAATGAAAAACGGGAATGATTTTCTTCTGAAGTTCATTTGAAAAATAAATAAGCAGGTTGCGGCAGCTGATCAGGTCTACCCTGGAAAAAGGAGGATCTTTGGTTATATCCTGTTTTGCAAATACACAGATTTCTCTGACCGGTTTATTAACCTTAAAACGTCCATTATAATTCGAAAAATATTTTCTTCTGATTTCAGGCGGAATATCCTTAAGTTCTGATTCCGGGTATTCCCCCGCGCGGGCTTTCTCAATTGCCGTCTCACTTATATCAGTAGCAAAAATCTGTACCTGGCCGGGATCGCCATTTTTACCCGAATATTCTAAAAGAGAAATGGCAATAGAAAAGACCTCCTCTCCGGAAGAACATCCCGGTACCCATATCCTTATAGGCTCGTTTCTGGATTTACCCTTAATTATTTCGGGGAATATCCGGTGCTCAAGAATATTAAACACTTCAGGATCTCTGTAAAAATTGGTCACATTTATCAGAAGATCTTTATACAGCTCGTAAATTTCGGTTTTGGAATCTTTAATTATCTTGATGTACTCTTCAATCTTATCTGTTTTATTCAGAACCATTCTGCGCGTAATTCTTCTTTTAATAGTACTGGATTTATAATTTGAAAAATCAACGCCTGTGGAAGCACGGAGTTTCCTGAAAATCTGCGCAAGGTGGTCCTCTTCCTTCGGGTTAATTATCTTCTGTTCGTTTTTTGTTGTGATTGCAATAAATGGGTGGCTGCCGATACGTATTAATTCTTCAGAAATTCCTTCGGGTGATAGTACCATATCAACGTTGCCTGAATTTATGGCGCTTGCCGGCATTCCTGAATATTTTGCCGTCTTCTCATCCTGTGCGAAAGTTAATCCGCCTTCGGCTTTAATTGCTCTTAACCCTTCTGTTCCGTCGGAAGCTGTTCCTGACAGAATGACGCCGATAGCTTTATTCTTTTTTTCAACCGCAAGCGATTTGAAAAAATGATCCACAGGAAGATAAAGGCCGTCAGCTTTTTCCCGTTTGTCTAAATGGAGTTTTCCGTCTGAGATCGAAAGATATTTATCGGGAGGAATTATGTAGAGAGTATTTTTCTTAATTTTAATTTCTTGTGTCACCTGGTGAACAGGCATATTTGTATGCCGGGTTAAAATTTCAGACAAACGGCTTTCGTGGCTGGGTTCAAGATGCTGTATTAAAACAAATGCCATCCCCGTATCGTCTGACAACTTTTCGAGAAGCTGGATGAATGCTTCAAGTCCGCCTGCTGAAGCTCCTATACCCACAACGGCCAACGTTTCTTCCGTTTTCCTTTTTGCGGAATTCGGAGAATATTTAACCTGATCATTCCCGGAAGACATTTGACCCTCACAAAATAGTTATGGTTCTGCAAAGCATACAAAGGATATAAAATATAATTCCATTTTGAGACAAAGTAAATATTATCAGCAGTTATTTTAATGGATAAGAATAAGTGTGAGGAGTGAACAAATTCAGTAATAATTTTCACCGTCGACTGACCGATAGATTTGCCGCCTAATTTATATCTCATCCGTTAAAATCCGGTAATATTTTTCAGATTCGTGATGTGACAGCCGACAGTCAATTAATTTCCATCATCAGCGGCACTCTAACTTCGCGGCAATTTCTTTACTTTCACTAAAAAGAATAACAGACATGAAAATAATCGTAATAGGAACTTCCGCCGGCGGGATCGATGCACTGAGCACTATATGTGAAAAGCTTCCCTCAGACTTTGCCATACCTGTTTTTATTGTCTGGCACATTTCTCCTGAAAGCATGAATTATTTTCCGCAGATGCTTGCAAAAAAAACAAAGCTGCGTGTTCAAAGTGCGATTGATAATCAGGCGATAAAACCCGGTTACATATACACTGCTCCTCCGAATAATCACGTCTTGATAGAAGACAGTAAGATGAGAGTTGTGTACGGACCAAAAGAGAATCGCTTCCGCCCCGCAATTGATCCTTTATTCAGATCGGCTGCCTACGCATTCGGATCCGATTCTATCGGCATACTCCTTTCGGGAATGCTGAATGACGGGACTTCGGGTTTATGGTCAATTAAAGACAGGGGAGGGGTTACAATAGTTCAGGATCCCGAAGAAGCCCAATTCCCCGATATGCCGTTAAATGCTCTTCACAACGTGAGCATTGATTATAAGATATCAATTGAGAAAATGGGAAATCTTCTGGTTAAACTCGCGGCAGACCACACTGTTAATAATAATTCTAATGACAGACCTGAAAAAATGAAGATAGAGATCAAAATGGTATCAGATGGAAATGTCCTCGATACAGATGTAAAGCAGATAGGTGAACTGTCTGAATTTACCTGTCCCGAATGTCATGGATCTTTGTGGCAGATTAAAGAGGGGAATATCATCAGGTTCCGATGCAGGACAGGGCACGCATATTCTGCCAGCGCCTTGCTGGAAGAACTTTCGGTTGTCATAGAAAAACGGATCTGGTCAGTAATAAAAGGACTTGAGGAACATACTTCACTGGTAAAATATCTTACAGAACACCTCCATAGTGCTGAAGAAAAACAAGGACTGAATCTTTATCTGAGACAAGCTGAACAATCACAGCGATATGCTAATCTTCTGCGCAGATTTTTGACTGAAGATATAATTGATAAACTTGAAATTGATTCCCTGACAAATAATTGATTCCGGATTCCGGTTTAATCCAGATAAGATTATTCTCTGGTTTCAGCAGCAGAATAACTAAAATGTTTTCAACCTGATTCTGCCGTTCCATTCCCCCGATGCCCCTTTCCATCTGTATACCTTTTTACCAATTCAAGTAGTTCCGCCTTATCAAAAGGTTTCTGCAGATATGAACAGTTAGGGAGCGTCCTTGCTATTTTTTCAACCTTAGATTTTGAAGATCCCGTTATTATAATAATTGGTGTGCCATTATTCCGGCTGATCTCCCTCAGTATTTTCTCATTAGATATATTACTGAGGAATAAATCCGCAATTATCAGATCAGGGTTTTCTGTTTTGTAACGCTCAAGTAATTCTTTTTCCGAAATTGCAACAACTGACTTAAGATCAATGCTTTTGAGGATATTTTTTATATCGAGAGAAATTATTCCGTCATTCTCAGCTATCAGAACGGTTCTTTTTAACATATCTATTTGCCCTATTTGAATAAAAAAAACCGGACTCATAAATTGTTTGTGAGATAAAATATATACTATGAATAAAATTGTCAATAGTTAAGGTCTCTCAATTAAAAAAATAACAATTCCGTAACCTGCCGTCTTAAAAATACTTACCGGGGGATTGCAATTCCTGCAAGGGGTTTCGTCCCGGACTCAACTTTTGAGGAGTGAGCAGGCAACCGCAGGGGCAGGCACGCCACTGTGATAACCAAACTTGTTTATAGACATTTAATCGGTTAGCTTTTACAAAAAAATAAGGCCGGGTATGCTGGGAATACTGATAGCTGATGATGAGAGTATAGTAGCTTTTGATATAAAGCGCACGCTGAGGAGTTTTGGATTCGATAAGATTATTGTTGCCCGGAACGGAAGTGAAGCAGTAGAAAAAACCAGGACAGGTAATCCTGATCTGATTATTATGGATATTATGATGGGTCATGATATGAATGGGATTGATGCTGCCAGGGTTATAAATAATCAGGGGAAAAAGAAACCTATAATCTTTGTTACGGCTTCTACAGATGAAAAAACTTTAAGCGAAGCACAGGAGACCAATCCTATTGAAATTATCAGGAAACCTTTTTCTGAGTATCAGCTTAAAGACGC
>DATFVA010000585.1:0-3559 GCA_035260565.1 Ignavibacteriaceae bacterium
ATAAAGATTTTCCCGGCTGCACTGTTCACAAAAAATACCTAAATCGTAGTTGTATGCCAAATTTTCATTAGCAAACTTTGATCTGCCGCAAGAAGCACATTTTTCCAGCTGAGGCTCATAACCCGAATCCGCCAGGAAAAATAAGAAATATCTTCCAAATGTAACCAAAGGTTCTTCATTTGATGTTTCTATTAAAGATAGGATTCTGACCGTCCCCGAAAAAAGCCTGTAGTTTGGTTCATTCTCAGGAGTCAGCTTCTTCAATAATTCTATAACAGCAAAAGCGTACTGAAGCTTTTCAAAATCATCCTTTATACCCGGGAAATGTGAAATTATTGAGGCACCGGATACGAGCTGCACTTCACGGGTATCTTTTTTATAAAGCACTATTTCCAGGTGGTTAAGTGGATTAACAGCAGCGCCGATTTTACTTTTTGAGTTTCTCCCCCCTTTAAGTATGCCTGCCAATCTGCCGTATTCTTTCGTATAGAAATCTGCAATCATACTGGTATCACCATAGTTAAGCCTGGTCAGCACTATGGCTTCAGTCTTTATAATCTCGCTCATTTTATAAAATTATAAGGAAAGCTGAAAATTCCTTCTTCAGTAATAATACCTTTTATCAAATGTGCCGGAGTAACATCGAAGGCCGGTGTATAAGCATCCTCGATGCCGGGTGAAAGTTCAATTCCATTCGGCCGGGTAATTTCATTTTTATTTCTGAATTCGATATTTATATCGTCACCGCAGGCAATTTTTCTATCTATCGTGGTAGTAGGTGCGGCAACGTAGAAAGGGATTTCGTGGTAGTAGCAGTTTACAGCAAGGCTGTATGTACCTATCTTATTTGCTGTGTCTCCATTCAAAGCAACCCTGTCGGCGCCTACAACAGCAAGATCGACTTTTCCTGATCTAAGCAGGGCAGCCGCAGAAGAATCACTAAGAACGGAATAAGGTATACCGTATTTCCCGAGCTCAAAAGCTGTCAATCTTAATCCCTGCAGCAGTGGTCTTGTTTCGTCAGCATAGACATAATTAACAAGCCCATTTTCAAAACCGGTTTTAATCACATTGAAAGCTGTACCGTCCCCTCCTGTTGCAAGTTTCCCGGTATTACAGTGGGTAATTATTGATGATTTTTTCAAAAAAATATTAAGTCCGTACTTACCAATCTTGCTGCATTTATTAATGTCATCATTATGCAGTTCCACTGCTTTGTTCAGCAGCGTCCGGTAGGCATCTTCGGCAGGATTGAGAGAATCAAAAACCTTCTGCATCTCTTCAAGAGCCATAAAAAGATTAACTGCAGTCGGTCTTGTTCTTTCCAGTCTTTTATACACCGCTTCGAAAGTTTCTTTCAATCCCGTTGTGCCTGTATTTTTCACAGCGAGAGCCATACCGTATGCGGCAGCAATTCCGATTGCAGGAGCTCCCCTTATTTCAAGCCGTTCAATTGCTTCTGCTATTCTTCTGTAATCATCTGTTTCGACATATTCCTCCTTAAATGGAAGCTTTGTCTGGTCAAGGAAGATCAGTTTATCATCTTCAAATTTCAGAGAAAAATAATCAGTCTTTTTCATCGAATCTTGTCATATTATGAAATTCACGGTATCGATCATGTATCCTAAGATAATTAAGGTCACGGAGTCCGTCCACGCTGAACTTTTCAACGCAGAAAGAAGCAAGTGTGCTTCCGAAAACCACGGCAGATTTTACGCTCTCTACATTAAGATCATTTATTTTATGCAGGTACCCGATAAACCCGCCTGCGAATGTATCCCCTGCACCTGTAGGGTCATAAATCATTTCCAAAGGGTATGCTGGTGCAGAGAAGACAATGTCTTCCATAAACAGCAGTGCACCATGTTCCCCTTTTTTGATGATGAGGATCTCGGGACCCATTTCCCTGATCTTCCGGGCAGCTTTTATCAGGTTCGGTTCATTAGCAAGGAGCCTTGCTTCAGAATCATTTATAATCAGAACGTTCACCCGCTTCAGTACTTCAAGAAGTTCCTCCTTCTTCCCCTCGATCCAGTAATTCATTGTATCGCAGACTACAAAATGAGGGCTAACCATCTGGTTAAGGACTTTAAGCTGCAGAGCCGGATCTATATTTCCGAGACAAACGAACCTGGCTTTCCTGAATTTTTCGGGTATTACAGGATCAAACTTTTCAAATACATTCAGCTCGGTAAGGAGAGTATCTCTTACATTGAGATCGTAGTGATATTTCCCTGACCAGCGGAATGTCTTTCCATCCATTACCTGCAGACCATCGGTATCAATATTATGTTTTTCAAGCAGATGTATATATTTTTTGGGGAAATCAGTTCCTACCACACCTACGAGGTTAATGGGTCCGCTAAAATAACTTGCAGCCAGTGAAATATATGTTGCCGATCCGCCGAGTGCATCATTTATACTGTCAAACGGGGTGGCAACGGTATCTAAAGCGAGAGATCCTACGACTAATAAACTCAATTTTTCTCCTGTAATTATTGAATTAAGAATTATAAAAATAAGTATTTAGGTTTTTAAAACCATAATAAAAGAAGGAGCTAACGCAGATTTATCTCAATATAATCCCAGAAAATCCTGTCTTTCGAATGATACCTGGTTATCAGCTCAATTGATTGGCGCTGACCTTCCCATGCAAGCAGGCTCTTTGCCTCTTCGGGATTGGACCAGCAGTAGCCGGTATGCTCCCTGCATATCTTTACGGTCTCATTTCCTTTGACCAGGGCTGCAAATACAGGCAATAATGAGATAATGTTCATTTCGTGAGAATAGAACGTATTAACGTTAGGAACAACCCATAGTTTTTCAGGGATCAAACCGGTTTCTTCTTTAATTTCCCGCAGAGCTGTCTGGTAGGCAGTTTCATCTCCCTCCACCTTTCCATTTACCATCTGCCATAATCCCGGGTAAATTTCTTTATCTGCTCTCTTAAGGAGAAGAAATTCCAGTCCGTTTTCTGTTTCCCTGAAAATATGTGCTTCAATCATGTTGGAAATAATTTTCATAGTTATCCTGCTTATTAAAAATATGCTCTTATTTCTGCTCTCGCAGTATGAATTGCTTTACCTGATCCCTGGAGTCTGCCGTCATAACTAACAGTCGATTGCAGAAACGTATTTATGCGGTAATCAAAGTTGAGTCTCCAGTAATAGTTCTTGCCTATTTCATTTCCACCTGTGATTTCAAAAGGTAAGAAATTTTCCGATGTGTTTCCTGTTAATTCATCCCGTTCAAGCTCTATCCTGAGCCTGCCTGTACCTGCAAATGACCAGTTAAACCTCATCGTCTGTGAATTAAGATCGATCACAGTAGGAATTGCCGGATAATAATCTGTATTCCTACCTACTTTAATTTTAAAGCCGACCTCTATATCGTTCTCCGGTCTGTATGAAAAATCTGATGCAGCGCTGTTCCCGTCAATATTTCTTTTTCTGTTGGATTCCAGTGGAGCAAACACGGCATCTTTTGAATTAACAAGATCAGTCTGGTTGCTTAATTCCTTTACCAGCCGGAACGTTATCCTGAGACTTCTTTCCCTGTT
>DATFVA010000586.1:0-8664 GCA_035260565.1 Ignavibacteriaceae bacterium
AGCAGCGGCAGGCTACTTTATTGGAGAGTTCATCTCAAAATTCTTTTAATTCAGGCTGAATTTCTGCTTGCGTTAATATTTCCATAAAGAGATCTCTGCACTATTTTTTCATAAGTCCCGGCATCAGAAATATTTTGTTCAATTTTCTGCAGGGCATACTGTTGTATAACAAGAAGTGGAAGTACAATCTGTTCTCTTATCTTAATCGATTCTTTTGTAACCGGGTCCTCCTCCATAAGGGTACTGTAACCGGAAATCAAAAGAGTCATCTCTATTGATAACTTATATTCTTCATACAGGATATTCCAGAATTCTCCATATTCCCGATCTTTTTTTATGTAATCCGTTAATTCGAAATTACATTTCGAGAGTGACATCATACTGTTGAGAATCAGTGCTTTGAAATATACCGCCTCTTTGAACAGTTTTTTTAACTTATTCAGTTTACCCTTATCAACTAATATTCGTATTGCAGTACCTACACCGAAATAACCCGGAACATTCTGCTTTAGCTGGCTCCATGAGCCTACAAATGGAATGGCTCGCAGATCGCTTAAATCCAGCCTCTTCTTCGTTCCTCTTTTCGCAGGCCTGCTTCCGATATTAGTCCTTCCGTAATACTTCAAAGTACTTTTATTTTCCAGGTAAGGCACAAACGTTTTATGGTTCTTAAGTTCATTATATTTTTCATAGCTGATTTGAGCAAGAGTCTCAATGAGTTCTCTTGATTCATCAGAAATGGAATTTTCTCCGGCAAACAGACTATTGTGTAATCCGGCAGTTATGAGCTGTTCACAGTTATTTATAAAATGTTCTTTAGTACCGTATTTACTTGTTATAGTTTGTCCCTGAATTGTTAATTGAATTGCGTGGTTAGCTATCTTCGGTCCCTGTGCAGCATAAAAACGGTGCGTCTTCCCTCCGCCCCGTGCAGGAGGACCCCCTCTGCCGTCAAAAAAGATTGCTTCAATACTATACTCCCGGCATACTGAAGTCAGCGTCTCTTTTGTTTTAAATATCGACCAGTTCGCCTGCAGATAGCCTCCGTCCTTTGTTCCATCCGAGAATCCGAGCATTATGGTCTGCCGGTTCCCCCTGTTCTTTATGTGCTGCCTGTACTCGGGGATCTCAAAGAGTTCTTTCATTATAAATTCAGAATTTTTCATCCCTTCCATTGATTCAAATAATGGGATTATATCGAAAGGTATCTTGCCTTCGCTCCATCCGCACCACCTTAAAAGTGCAAATACGAATAACACCGAAAAAATATCTTCAGAATTACTGATAACATACCTGCAGCATCCGTCCTCTCCGCTTTTCTCCTGAATATGCTTAAGCTGTTTAATTGTTTTAATGGTGTCGTTTATCAGCTTATCTTCATATTGGTCGGGGTTAATCCGGAACCTTTTATGTGTAAGTATTGAAATTAGCTGTTTACGTGAGAATTTATCCGGACTTTGTGAAACAGACTTTTGCTTCTTAAGTATTTCCTCAATAGTCTTTTTGTGAACGCTGTGATTCTGCCTGATATCAAGAGAGGCAAAATGGGTTTTGAAAATCCTTACCTTATCTATAAGACTATCAAGCTCTTCAAGGTAAAGACTGTTGTATTTTTTTATGAGTGACTCTCTTACAGCATTTAGCGGGTTAATAATTTCTTCATACTTTACTGCTTCATCGGGATTGAATCTTGATGCTGATAGTTTTGCAGCAAGTCCCGATATGCTGCCCTGGATATCCCTGAAGGTCAGCTTCTTTGAAAGGTCCTTAACATCCCTGTAATAGCATTTCATCAGCGTCATACGAAGTTCATCCGCAGCAGCAGCTGTTGTATCTGAAGTAACGTAAGGATTTCCGTCGCGGTCGCCTCCCGGCCAGAAACCTAATTGAATAATGTTAGTATTGTCGAAGTTCCTGTCTGGTACACTGCTTTTAATTTCATTATAGAGTTCACCCGCGGCATCATAATAGACACTCCTGAGAAAGTAGATAATATTTTTAGCTTCATCCAGCGGGGTCGGCTTTTTTACATTAACCAGGGATGTTAATCCAAGCTGCTGCAATGTAAGATCCATTCCCGGGATATCGTTCTCAGTAATAAGGTTTCTTAACTTTGCTATTATATCGAGAACCGGAGGTGAATAGAATTGCGTAGGATGTGCGGTAAAGACAATCCGTATACTGAAATTTGAAAGTGTCTGGTAAATTCCGGCCTGTGTTTTTGTGGTATCGGAAAGATTTATATAATCCTTCAGCGTCAGGCTGTCTTCGAGCTTTAAGATCTGCGGGAAGGCCGCATCTTCTATACTATCATACAAAACTATCTGTCTTTCTATATACTGTATCACCCTGAACATAAAGTCGATCTTCTGTTCTTCAGTCTTAAGATCAGCGTGAGTGGTAAGGAAAGAATCCATTATAGTAAGGGGATCGCTGCCGGAATCCAGTTCCCGTTTGAATATTGTCTGCATCAAAGGAATAAGCATTCCGATATTACTTATGCTGCGGAAAGGCAGGTTCAGGAAAAGACTATTGTAGACATTAAACTTATTCTTTACCGAACGTTCGAATTCTTTTTCTTTTGAAATGCTGTTCATCTCTCCGGTGTATTAGTTGCATTAAAACTAATTAAAACTATCTAACTACTCAAATCTGAAAATATAAAATGGTTGAGATAGTCTGATATTATATTGTCTTTATGGAACTCTGATTTTTGCCGCGTTTATTTTATTCTATGACTATTTTGTCCCTTCGGGACAATATGTCTATTGGACAATCAGGAAACCATAAATAGCTTAGAGTTCCCGGACCTGCATCCTTTAATTATCCAATTTGTTGACCGAAATGATTATTGACTCCCGTAGCTCAGGTCTCTGAACTGAGATTCAGTTGTAGAAACTTCTGTCGGAAATGGCAGAATAGGTTCGTCTACTGCTCTACGGCGCCGCCATTCCAATCCCTATTGTTGGAACTTATCTTTAGATGGTTGGTATCACTCATTCACTAAAATCCCCTTGAACGTACGCCTTTATTTGGCAATATTTAGTTTTATGTATAAAAAAATATTAGTCCTCTTACTTTTTATTCCTGGGTTCGTTTTTGCACAGAACAGTGCTACTCTGCAGCAGCGTTATATGCTGGGACAGGGATACCTGCAGGCGGGTCAGCTGGAAAAAGCAAAATCTATTTACGAGGAACTTTACAACCAGAACCAGGATAATTTCCAGTATTTCGAGGCTCTGAATAATGTATACCTTCAGCTGAAAGATTACCAGGGCTCATTAAAGATAATACAGGATAGAATGCAGCACCTCCCCCCCGACGCTAATATGTACGGCCTTCTCGGGTCGACGTACTACCTTATGGGAGACTCACAGAAAGCTCACGGAGTGTGGGATGAGGCTCTGCAGAAACTCCCGCCCGATCCGATGAATTACAGGATAATATCAAACTATGTACTCGACAGGAGGGATTTTGACAAAGCTATTGAGATCCTCAAAAAAGGGAAGTCTGAAACCAACGACCCCGTGATTTTTTCTTATCAGCTGGCCGATCTATATTCTCTTACAATGAGATTCAAGGAAGCTGCCGAAGAGTATGTGTTTATCCTGGATAAGGTTCCCGAACAGGTGACAAATGTTCAGAATAAAATGTTTAATTATATAAATAAAACAGATGCTCTGCCTAAAACAATTGAAGTTTTTGAAGAAAACGCCGGCGATAATAAAAGCATAAAGTACCTGCTGGCAAGGTTATTTGTTGAAAATAAAAACTACCGGAAGGCCTTCGATCTTTACCTTGACCTTGATAATGAAAATAAACGCCAGGGTGCCGATCTGATCAGGCTGGCCGATCTGATTTACAGCGAGGGCGATTATAAAACAGCAGGAGAATTTTATAACGAGATTATAGATAAATTTTCAGACTCACCTATGATTTCCACGGCAAAACTCGGCTATGCAAAGACCCTTGAGGCAGAAGTCGGGCAGGCAGCCGGCAAAAATTGGAAGCCTTACCATGGTTTTAATTCAGTGGATAAGGATAAAATTGATAAAATAGTTAATGCCTATAATGAAATAATAAGCCAGTACCCTAACTCGAATGTTTCACTGGAATCATACCTACGGCTGGGTGACCTGGAACTCTATACACAGGGAGACCTTCCTGCTGCAAAGGAATATTTCGGTAAGATCCTTAATAATGCGCCTTTTTCTTCCTATGGAGCACAGGCTGAACTTGAATCTGGAAAAATTGAGCTAATCCAGGGCAATCTTGATGCAGCAGCAGGTTATTTTCAGAAAGTATCGGAAAGACCCAAAATTCCCGAAGATCAGAAAAACTCAAGTAAATATTTGTTGGCAAGGATAGATTTTTACAAGGGAAACTTCAAAGAGGCAAAAAATCAACTGGTACAAATATTGAGCAATCTGGGTGATGATTATGCTAACGATGCTATAGAAATGTCGCTTTTATTGAACACTACGATGAATGATTCGTCTGAATTAGTAAGGTTTGCTGATGCAGAATTCCTGGCAGATCAGAAGAAATTTAAGGAAGCTGCCGAAAAATATCATATCGCATCGCAGAATCAGGGAGCTTTTATGCTTAAAAGTATAGCTGAACTACGGGAAGCAGAAATGGAGCTTGCGGCAGGAAATGATGACAAATCCATTGAAATGCTGAAAAATATATCGGGTGAGGATAGTAAAAACATTTATGCAGATAAAGCCCTATATTTGTTAGGAAAAATTTATGAATTCGGCTTAAATGATTCGACTAAAGCCGTTGAAAAATATGAGGAATTGCTTGCAAAATTCCCAAATTCCTTATATCTGAATGATGCAAGAGACGAAATAATTAAATTAAGAAATAAAGCGAGTTAAGAATGGGAAAAAAACAGGGCCAGAAGATTGTAAAATGTTCATTCTGCGGCCGGGATGGAAGTGAAGTCGGCAGTATGATTGCCGGACCAGATGTTTATATATGCGATATATGTATATCAAGCAGTGTGGATATTTTAAGGAATAACCTTGCTGCATACACAAATACGAAAACCAAAGCTGCTAATATCCCTGCCCCACAATCAATTAAGAAGACCCTTGATGAATACGTGATCGGACAGGAAAGAGCTAAAAGAGTATTATCCGTAGCCGTCCATAATCACTATAAAAGGATAAACTCGAAAGGATCATTCTTCGAGCTGGATGATGTGGAGATTGAAAAAAGCAATATACTCTTAATAGGACCTACCGGGGTAGGTAAGACATTACTGGCACAGACCCTCGCGCGGATACTTGAGGTTCCTTTCGCAATAGCAGATGCAACGACTCTTACTGAAGCCGGTTATGTTGGCGATGATGTTGAAACCGTTCTCGTTCATCTTCTTCAGGCAGCAGATTATAACCTTGAGCGGGCCCAGAAAGGTATTGTCTATATAGATGAAATAGACAAAATTGCCCGTAAAAGTGAAAGTACTTCTATTACACGTGACGTTTCAGGCGAAGGTGTTCAGCAGGCACTGCTTAAAATTCTTGAAGGTACAGTCGCCGGTGTTCCCCCGAAAGGCGGAAGAAAACATCCCGAGCAAAGTCTTATCAATGTGAATACTAAAAATATTTTGTTTATTGTAGGCGGCGCATTTGATGGTATCGATAAGATAATTGCATCAAGGATCAACAAGAACAAGATGGGTTTCTCGCGTGATGATCTGAAAGATAAAATATCGGATGAGGATATGCTTGCCTATACACAGCCGGAAGACCTTCTCAGGTTTGGTTTAATACCGGAGCTGATAGGAAGACTTCCTGTTACTGCACCTCTGCATAGCCTTAATGAAGCCGCGCTCAAGAGCATCCTTACTGAACCGAAGAATGCAATACTTAAGCAGTATAAGAAACTGTTCATGATAGACGGCGTTGAGCTGGAGTTCGATCCCTTTGCAATAGATGCAATTGTTAAAAAGGCTGAGTTAAGAAAAACAGGTGCACGCGCCTTAAGGTCGATTGTTGAGGAATTTATGCTCGACGTTATGTACGAACTTCCGAATAAGGATAATGTTGATAAATGTATTATTACAAAAGATGTGATAGAAAACGGCGCCGAACCTATTTATCTGGATGCGGATAGAAAATCGGCTTGATCATTATCCCGGTGCTTTTTATTTATGAAGGCGATTATATTAATCGCCTTTAATTTTTTAAATGAAATGATTAGATATGCTCAGAAAGATTGTATTTATTCTTGTCCTTGCCTCAATAACGGCATTTGCCCAGTCGAAAATATTAATATATATGGACCTGCAGCAGACAGATCATCTTAAAGCTTATGGTATTACCTTTCATGCTTTACAGAAGAGTATTAAATCTGACTGGCTTCTGAATTACCGCGGCGGTTCATTTATGATTGATTATGATGATAATATCGCTGTTGAATGCAGGGTTGAAGGTGTTGCCTTCGATCTGCTTTCTGCTTCACAGGCCGCGGATATTTATTCAACTGTGCAGAGTGATGACAATAATATGGATGTGGTGAGACTTGAGAAAGCGCCGAAGATAGCTGTATATGTTCCCCCGGGATTTATGCCCTGGGATGATGCAGTTACCCTGGCTCTTGAATATGCAAAAATACCTTATGATAAGATCTGGAATGACGAGATTCTCAGGGGCGATTTATCAAAATACGACTGGATTCATCTTCATCACGAGGATTTTACAGGACAGTACGGAAAATTTTATGCGAGTTTCAGCAATGCCCAGTGGTACATAGACAATCAGCTTATGTATGAGAACGATGCGAAGAAGAACGGTTTTAAGAAAGTCTCTGAAATGATGAAATCGGTTGCTATGGATATTAAGACTTTCGTAGGGCAGGGAGGTTTCCTCTTTGCGATGTGTTCTGCAACCGATTCGTACGATATAGCACTGGCAGTTCAGAATGTTGATATCTGTGCGGAAATGTACGATGGGGATGCCGCAGATCCCGATGCACAAAATAAACTTGATTTTTCAAATACACTTGCCTTCACAGATTTTAAGCTTGAAATGAATCCTTATGTTTATGAATACAGCAACATAGATATTCAGCCCGGTGAGGTTGGTAATTTTGCAAATGATTACTTTACACTTTTCGAGTTTTCGGCAAAGTATGACCCTGTTCCTACAATGCTGACGCAGGATCACGCAAATGTAATAAGAGGATTTATGGGACAGACAACAATGTTCCGCAAAGAGCTCATTAAGAAATCTGTAATAATACTTGCCGAACGTTCCGGAACCGACCAGGTGAAATACATTCACGGAAACTACGGCAGAGGAACTTTTACGTTTTATGGCGGCCACGACCCGGAAGATTATCAGCATGCAGTCGGCGACCCCCCGACAGACCTTTCATTATATAAAAATTCCCCCGGCTACCGGCTTATCCTTAACAACGTTCTCTTCCCGGCAGCCACAAAGAAAAAACAGAAAACGTAAACCTATTCCCGGAAGTCTGTTTTGACCCTCAAGAGAGTAGATAATAAAAGCGAGTGATTTTCCGATCCTTGGAATTTTATTAAGCCTTTGTATTTGGTTATGTTACTGAACATTTACGAAGGTTCAATAATTATGTGTTAATAAATACCCGGCAAATATTCGTTTAAATATTGTTGTGGAAAGGGACGCTCAGCCCGCTTATATTATTTTTTCATGCCTGAACCTGATTTATTATGCTTTAAATAGATATCCCGGTATATAAAACGAACCTGAAAAAATTTTTCTATCTTTGGGGAAATGTTTTTCAGAAATAAAATTTGCTATGGGTATGAAAAAGGTTAAAATAAAAAACAGCGGTAAGACTTATCCCATCGGAAAAATAGTATGTGTGGGCAGGAATTACGCTGAGCACGCTAAAGAACTTGGCAATGAGGTTCCCGATAAGCCGGTAATTTTCCTGAAGCCAACTTCTGCTGTTATTTTTTCCGGAGATAAAATCATTCATCCTTCATTTTCAACGGATATGCACCACGAAACGGAGCTTGTTCTGTTGATCGGGAAAACAGTTAAGGATGCAGATGAAAAAGCAGCTGACGAAGCGATTATTGCGTACGGGGTGGGACTTGATATGACTCTCCGTGATATTCAAACCGAATTAAAGAAGAAGGGTCATCCCTGGACTATCGCAAAAGGCTTTGATACTTCTGCAGTATTATCTGATTTTATATCAATTGATGATTACCGGCTTACATTGGATGAAGAAATAATGTTAAGGGTTAATGATACCGAAAGACAGCACGAAAAACTGCACAAGATGATTTTCACACCTGTACAGATCGTGGAATATATATCATCCTTAATGACCCTTGAAGAAGGAGACCTTGTGTTTACGGGAACGCCGGCAGGTGTTAATAAAGCAGTAAGAGGAGATAAACTTCACGCTGAGATTACAGGGATTGCATCACTCGAATGTGAAGTAATGTAGAATTAATGGATTCGGGTTTACTTTCCTCGGCCGCAGCGCGGCAATAATAATGTTGTCGTGGCGATTACAATAACAGAAGCAGGAAAGGTATTCACTCCAGATTCCAGAGTAGAGGTAACTGTCGAAGCCAGAAACATGCAATATGCTAACAGAATTAATAGTCTTGTTGTTAAATTCGTAAGAATCGACATACAGGGAGATAATCAA
>DATFVA010000587.1:0-2837 GCA_035260565.1 Ignavibacteriaceae bacterium
TCTTGGGATTATAGTACTTCTTGTTCCATCACTGCTTTTAGCCCCTTCTTTTGCATTGATGATGCTCAGCGTTCATTATTATGCACCTCAGGATAAAAAGATCTGGAGTCACGCTGGGATAATTTTTGCTGCAGTCTATACCGTTATGGTAAGTATCAATTATTATGTTCAATTGACACTGGTACTACCGCATATGCTGCAGGGCGAGGTTGAAAGTATTCGCGTATTTTTATTTACGCCTTTTGACTCGTTCATCTACTCCGTGGATGTACTCGGTTATTCATTTATGAGTCTGTCCACACTTTTCGCGGCGTTTGTATTCTCAAAAGAAGGCTTGGGAAGAACAGCAAGACTTTTCCTTATAGCAAATGGTCTCTTAATACCGTTTCTCGCGCTTCAGATTTACTATCATCCGCTAATTTGGATCGCCGCCTTATGGGCAATTACGTTTCCTGGTGCAACAATTACTTTGGCCAGAATCTTCAAAAAGAATTTAGAAGCAACCAAAGATCAGAAATTAGAAATGGCACAAGTATAGAAAAGGTATATACTCAGTCGGGCTGTGGTTTATATGAAGCTGCAGCTCGGATATATACCTACAGCTTAAATTTAAATGTACGGCAAATGCAGACAATTTGGGATTGATAATTTTTTAAGGAATATCCGGAACTTCAAAAGATTAATATTGAATTATGGATAAACAATATTTTATCCTGGATAGATATGTAAAAGCAGGAAAATTTCATTTTTTTCTTGCTAATATTTTCTTAATAGCCTAATTTAGAATCGGTGAATATGTTTTAAGATAATTTGCGGGGATCTTGTGGGCAATATTCAGGAGAGACAATCATCGGAGGTATTATCATATTCTCGGATTCCCTTCATTACAATTCCTATCGTTTATTTTCTATAAGCAGGGAGGCTCCATGTACAGATCATTATTAACTTGTCATTTCTTTTTCATCCTTACCTTTTTTGCATTCGGCCAGGAACCGGCCGTTGAGTGGGGGAAGGTACCGATGGAAGATTTATTGATGACTTCTTTCCCCGGTGATTCAAATGCAACTGCCGTTATTTTATATGATTACGGGGAATCAAGACTTAATAATGATTTTAATATAGTGCTAACCCAGCATCTGAGAATAAAAATATTAAATGAAAAAGGCTATAAGTGGGGGACGCGCACAATAAGGCTTTATACTGAAGATGGTGAGGAGAGACTGGATGATCTGGAAGCAGTCACTTACTCGTTGGATAAAAACGGAGAGATAGTGGAGAATGAGCTGGATGATGATAATGTATTTGAGGAGGAAGTATCAGATAATATTACGGAATATAAATTTACTATGCCTTCTTTGAGTCCCGGTTGCGTAATTGATATACAATATAAAACCATTCAAAACAGCATCGCTGACATAAGCGACTGGACTTTCCAGTGGGAGGAACCTGTCGTCTGGAGTGAGTATAAGGTGATAATGCCGTATAATATTAATTATGTGTTTGTGCTGCGGGGATACGAAAAATGGGATATTATAGATCAAACAGAAACCAGCCAGGCTTTTATGGGGAACGCTGCAGCTTATGTAGGGAGCAATATTGTTGCCTGCAATCAATATAGATGGGTTGTAAAAGATATTCCTGCGATGAGAGATGTGCCTTATATTACCACACTGAGTGATTATGAGAATAAGGTGGAAGCACAGCTCTCAGGCTATGCATTCCCGGGGAGCGGGTTGAAAAAGGTTCTGCGTGACTGGGATTCTCTTGTAAAAGAATTGCTGAAAAGTAAATCATATGCCAGGGCAATTGACGTAACCGGCGATGTTGAAGACCTGACGGCTGAAATTACAAAGGGACTGACTTCACCTAAGGAAAAACTGGAAGCAATATACAACTGGATAACAGGTTCAGTAGTATGGTCGGGCGCTCAAATGGTTTTTGCCGATAATGATGTAAATGATGTGCTTGAATACAAGAAAGGCAATTCTGCTGAGATTACATTTCTTCTGCTTTCCATGCTGAAAAGTGCCGGCATAGACGGCGATCCTATAATCCTGAGTACGAGGGGCAATGGTAAATTCCAGGATCTATATCCCATAATCTCTCAGTTTAATCTTACGATCGCCCGTGTAAAAATAGGCAGTGAAGTGTATTACATAGATGCGACAGATCCTCTAAGACCGTTAGATGTGCTTCCTTCAAAGATCCTGAATGTACGGGGATTGGTAATCAAAGAAGGTAAGCTCGAATGGGTAACTATAGCATCAAAGATGGGAGATGATATGAAGGGGGTTGTAAATATAAATGTAAATGAAGATGGGACGATGAATGCCGATGCAGATATCAGACTTGGAGTCTATTCAAGTCTTTCTGCCAGGGAAGATCTCAAAGACGAAAGTGAAATTGATAAAGTAAAAAGTTTGTTTGATACAGAATCAGCGGGGCTGGATATCGACTCGGTAATATTTGAGAATAAAGATGATATTAACTCGCCGCTTGAGATAAGAGCATGGTTCTCTTCACAGACTTATATACAACAGGGGGGCGGGATGATGTACCTTAATCCGCTGATTGCCGGCCGCCTGAAGGATAATCCTTTTAAAGCGGAGAATAGAGAATTCCCTGTTGATTATGCTTTCCCCCGCAGTGAAAATATTGTTACTAATATAAATATTCCTGCATCTATGGAACTGAAAGAAAAATATGCGGATAGGAGTCAGCGTTTAAGTGATTTATCATATAAACGCAGCTCCGCTGAAACAGAAACCGGGATTCAGATATTATCAAAACTCGATATAAACAGATCCGAAATCCAACCAATATTCTACGCCAGGCTG
>DATFVA010000588.1:0-5610 GCA_035260565.1 Ignavibacteriaceae bacterium
GATATCAAACTGCTGGTAAACTGACAGTTATAAAACAATTAGTTGCGAACAAATTAAAAACCCGCATCGTTCTCTTCACCGGAGTGATCGGTTGTATTATAGTCAGGACCCGGATGCCGGAAGATGACGGTGCGTAATTAAAAGGATGCGGGGGTAAGAGGATGAGAAGTTAAGGGATGAAGAAACGAAGGAGAATAGGAAGGGAATATGAGAAGATAATCAGATAAGAAGGGAAAAGGGTTTCCTCTTTGACAGCAGCGGAGTCTTACTATAAACCTGAAGTTTATTTTCTTATCTCTTCACCCTTAAATGGTTCGGAAAAGAATTTATCCACGGTTGAATTAAAAAGTTCAGGATTTGCATTGGTCACCCAGTGGGTTTCGCCGGGAAAGATGCAGAGATTGGATTTGGGAATGTTCCGGTATATGAATAATGTATGTTCTTCGAGGATCAGGTCCCTGTCGCACGACATAACCAGGACGGGCGCTTCAATCTTTTTTAAGTCGTCTGAAGTTATATGCGGCTGGGTTTCCATCAGACGGAAACGCTGCTTAACAAGATTCCAATCCTGCGTCTTATCATTCTTCGCAATCATTTCTTCAGCATGCTTCCGTATTTTAATAGTCGATTCAACTTCAGCCGGATAGAGAGCAGTTTTTCCGGGCCACAGATTGGCACCGAATGCTGCAATCTTTTTCACTTTTAACGGAAAGTAAATTCCCATCATTAAACCTATAATACCTCCGTCGCTTCGTCCGGCAATATAAGCCGCATCATACTGCAGATGATCCATAAGCGAAGCTAAATCTTCAGTCATCTGCATGTATGTTAGCTGTTCATTACCTAATTCGGATTTTCCCCTCCCGCGGCAGTCGGGTATAATCACCGTATAATTACCGGAAAAATATTCCGCCTGGTATTTCATCCCTGCAATATTACCGCCGTTGCCGTGAATAAGTATTAAGGGCTCTCCTTTCCCGTAGACTTCAAAATATATCTTAACACCATTGATTAATGCAAAATGGCCAGCGTCTTTATTATTTCCATAGGGAATTGATGAATCCAATGGTACACTTCCTTTCTGCTTAATACACGGTAAATGATTAAAATATTCCGGGCTAATATATCAAAACTTTTAGATCTGAAAAGAACGGGGGACATTCGTTATTACCTGTTTGAAAAAGAATTAATTTGATTATCTTAGTCCGAGCTCCATTTAACCTTATTATATCAGAATCACGGTTGTAAAGCGAATCGCCGATTCGCTTATTATCTTCCCTGAACTATTTCCTCTTGCAAGTTCGGGCGTTACCGGCAGGATATTTTTACAAAGCTTCAGCAAAATTAACATGGAAAGGAAAGTGAAGGATGAATATTAAGGAAATGTTCAGGCCGCGGATGAAGGGACATATCCATCCCAGTATTTTTATGTTCTTGTTTCTCCCTTTTGGAGTGCTGACAGGATATGTTACTGTGACAATCGGATTCCTTTTAACAAAGGCCGGAATACCCTTAGTCCAGGTAGCCCCCATTGTATCTCTGACCCTGATACCGAGTATGCTGAAGTTCCTGTGGGCTCCTCTTATAGACACTACACTTACTGTCAAGAAGTGGTATATCATTGCGAACATAATTACTGCTGCCGGCATTCTGTTTACCGGTATGGTACCGCTTAAATCTGAATATCTCTTTTTGATGACGTTGATAGTCCTTGTTACGGGTTTTGCAAATACTTTTATTGCAATGTCAACTGAGAGTCTGGCCGCTCACGATACACCAATGGAATTAAAGGGCCGTGCCGGCGGATGGCTTCAGGCGGGAAACCTGGGAGGACTTGGTCTGGGAGGCGGAGCCGGTTTGTGGCTGGCTGATAGATTGCCGGAGCCCTGGATGGCGGGTGCTGTAATAGGAGCAGTATGCCTTCTCTGTACCACCGGATTAATTTTTCTTTCAGAACCGGCTTCTTATATAAGAGAAAATAATTATTTAAAGACTATATCCAACCTGAACAGGGATATCTGGACATTACTAAAATCACGAATGGGATTTCTTGCTCTCTTCCTTTGCTTCCTGCCCATAGGTTCAGGTGCTGCGTCAAGTTTATGGTCGTCAGTATCAAATGACTGGCACGCTTCAGCCGATACTGTCGCGCTTGTCATAGGAGTGCTTGGGGGAGTACTTTCAGCAGCCGGATGCCTGGCGGGGGGATGGATATGCGACCTTATGGACAGGAAAAAGGCGTATATTTTATTTGGATTGGTACAGGCTCTCTGTGCAGCAGCTATGGCTTTTAGTCCGGCTACCGAACAAATGTTTATTATATGGACTTCATTTTATGCGTTCAGTACCGGGCTTACTTATGCGGGCTTCAGCGCTTTTGTTCTTGAAGCAATAGGTACGGGTGCTGCAGCTACCAAGTATAATGTATATGCTTCCCTGTCAAATGCACCAATTTATTATATGATATTTATTGATGAATGGGCCCATGGAAAATGGAGTGCTTTCGGGATGCTGACCGCAGAAGCAATAATGGCGCTTATAGGTATGATCCTGTTCATAGCAGTTTTCGTTTCAGTGAACAAAATGAAGCCGGCAGTCGTTGTGCAGTCCTGAGAACTTTTATCAAATTTCCGGCAGCCGGTTCGGCGGTTGTTTTAATTCCCTGATTATTTGCCTTACTTTCTATCAACATTTTTATCAGGTCAGCTATGAATGAAGAAAAACAAAAGTTAGAAGAACTGCTCCTTCTGCAGCGCGTTTCACAGCGGATAAATTCAATACTTAACCTCGACCTGCTTCTTGAAGAAGTAGTAAGCGATGTGGCAGAGACCTTCGGATATTCACGTTCAGGGGTGCTGCTGAAGGATGATGAAACCAATGAGCTGGAAATTGCTGCCGTCCGGGGGTGGACAGTCAATTATCATATGAAGGGGGAGAGGTTCAAAATCGGGGAGTTCGGAATGGTTGGTCATACTGCTTTTATCGGGGAAACATACTATGCCCCGGATGTAAAGAAAGATCCCTTTTATGAGATAAGTGAACATTCAACAAATTCTGAACTTGACATTCCGCTGAAAGTTCACGGCAGGCTTATAGGTATATTCAATTTTCAGCATCAGGATACGGATGCTTTTTCCGAATCACGCATCCAGCTTCTTGAAGCCCTTGCGGGGCACGTTGCAACGGCTATAGAGAATGCCCGGCTGTTTGATAATGAGCGGCAGGAAAAGAACAGACTTTCAGCTGAACTAAGAGAGGCCCGCTCGGTCCAGCTTAGTTTATTTCCCGGCTGGGTTCCGGATATACCCGGGTTTGAAATCAGTGGCGTGTGTATTCCATGCAGGGAAGTCGGGGGCGACTGGTTCGATTACATCCCGCTGCCCGGTGGAAAATTAGCCGTAATACTGGCTGATGTTTCCGGTAAGGGATCCGGGGCCGCATTGCTGATGGCATCCACCCGGAGCATACTTAGAATATATGCCGAGCAGGGATTACCGCCTGCGGAAGTCTTAAAGAATGTAAACGATGCACTCGTAAAAGATTTTCCGAAGACGAGATTTGTTACAATGTTCTACGCCGTTATTGATCCTGCAGAAGGAAAAATTGTATTTGCTAATGCCGGTCATCCGCTTCCTGTTTATATTAATCCGGACGGGGCAAAGCTGCTGAATTCCGAAACGGGGTTTCCCCTTGGAATTCTGGAAGGATCATATCCGGAAGACAGTATCGGATTTCCTCCCGGAAGCTTGCTGCTGATTTATAGCGACGGCATAAGTGAAGCAATGAATCCTTCAGAAGAAGAGTACGGTGAAGAACGAATTAAAACTAAAATGTCTGCCGAAACTTCCGGGATAAAAGAACTCCTCGATGATGTCCAGGCTTTTATGCAGGGTTCGCCTGCTTCTGATGATATGACCGTGGTAATGATAAAGGCAGGAACAGGGAAGAAGTAGTATGCAGCAGGGAGCAAGCGGGCATAATCATTTCCGTTATTATCAGTACATAATGACGCGTTGAAATCAGCAAGAAACAACTGAGATGTGAGTGCAGACTTTATAAAAAATAAGACAGGCGGAAGAGGACATTTTACCCCTGGCGATAAATATTTCCTGATTCCGTCTGTCAATTCCCCAAATCCCGCTAAATTAATCGGTTCTCATTAATCATATATTATACCAGTAAAAAAGCGGCAAAACAGAACAATTTATTTAATTGGAGACGATTTTTACTGAAAAACAATACATTCTTTACAGTATTGTGGACACCCGGCAAAAGAAATATCCGGAGACCCGTGCCAGGCAGAATTATTATACCAGCTTATATACAGGATTAATCGTTGTTGCCTCCACAATTGTATCCTTTAATAATAAGTGATACCTGCCTTTATGAGCTGTAGATATATCGGGTCAGCAGCGTCCCCTTTCTATATGTCCGGCCTGCAGCTCTGTAATTCACTCATTCCAAAATAGTCCGCCCCACCGCCCCGCCGCTCCAAAGCTGTATAGGGGATGATTAAGCACCCCATCCACCGCTTCTACCGGGAAAACGCAGGTTTTTAGCCCGCTGAATCCCGCTCAAGGTGAAATTCGATAAATTTTTATATTTTCATCAGCCGAAATCATTGAGTTTGGCCGATATAATAATTAGATTAAGTACAGAAATTAATAAGTTTCGACTCGTTCACAGAGGTTTACCCCTGCCTCGTGATGATAAAGAGTCTGACCCGGTAGCACCCCCGTTACCGGGTTTTTTATTGGTATAAATTCATGCTTATTCAAATGCTTGGAATAAATAAGTATCCAGTCTCTCCGGATGAATGAACCCGCTGATCATTCTTTGAAATTGATTGAGAACATCCCGAAGGATATATTTATCACCGGTAAATATTATTATTTAAATCAGCGGGGTAAGGTATGCGGTATAAGAAAACATTTTCAATTTACTTATTAATTATTTTTGTGCTGCTGCAGGGGATAAGCGGTCTTTTAGGCGGGATAAGTTTAATAATCGATCCTTCCGGAGGACAAATCGGCCTTCCGGTAAACTGGCTTGAGGGCTCGCCTTTTGAAAATTTCCTGATCCCCGGTATTATATTACTAACCGTTCTCGGTGTATTTCCCCTGATTACAACAATGGGGCTCATCAGCGGAACCAGGAAAGCACTGATCTCTTCAAGGCTGATTGGTTATGCACTTTTAATATGGATTGGTGTTGAGATAATAATAATCGGCTACCGGCCCGATCCGCCCCTGCAATTAATTTTCGGTATTGAGGGAGTCATTATCCTGCTTCTCGCATATTCAACAGTGGTTACGAATTATTATACATAAAAGTGAAGCGTGCAGGGAGAATTTTTTTTTCGGTGTTTTCTTTTTTAACACGGAAAGCGTTAATCAAATTACCGTCTGCTTTAGCTGACATTATAAGGGATGCGCCAAAAAAATTAAGTCTAATGATCAATGTCCTTGTCTGTTTTTGCTGGCGAACACCCGAGTTTGGAGCCTGTAAAGCGACCTGCCTTGCCGGTAGGCAGGAACGCTGTTTCGCTAACAAATTATTTTATTTCTATACCCTCCCCCGCAAACCGGAATTAACACGACCCTTCAATTG
>DATFVA010000589.1:0-11216 GCA_035260565.1 Ignavibacteriaceae bacterium
AAGTAACAGAATAATACTGACTTATCATATTGAAGATAGTAGTCTTCCCGCTTCCGTTAGGTCCGATAAGACCAAATATTTCGCCTTCCTGAACCTCGAATGAAACATCATTAACTGCGGTCAGGCCGCCGAATACTTTGGTAAGATTAGATATGGTCAGTGCACTCATTCTTTCTCCTCTGCATGCGCAGTCCGGATCTTACGGGAAATGAGTTTCCAGTCGCCCACAATTCCTCCGGCCATATAAAGAATCACAAAAATTACAAGGAGTCCGAATACAAGTGAATGGAACCTGGAGAGCCATTCTGGCGCAAGGCCGAATATAGATGAGCGGAAGAGCTCCTGCATAAAAACCATAACTATGGCACCAACAGCTGGTCCCCATATTGTACCGACTCCCCCGATAATACCGACAAGTATTGTTATAATAGAAATATTGTGAAGTGAAAAAACAACTTCAGGATCGATAAAACCCATATAAATCATATAAAATGCTCCTGCCATTCCTGCCCAGAACGTAGAAATCACTGTAGCAATGTTCTTATATTTTTTTGTATTTATCCCGAGGGCTTCAGCCGCATCCTGGTCCTCCCGGATAGAGAGGAAATAAAATCCTGCCTTGGTTTTCGTAACCAGCTTAACGGAAAACACAGCGCCGAGTGCAAGTGCGAGCGCTATATAATAATAAGGGTATTTGCTTACCCAGGTTGTCATATAGAGAATCCCGGAATGACCGTTCGTAAGCCATTCCTCTTCACCGAAAATAATTCTAAGAATTTCAGCTGTTGCAAGTGTTCCCAAAGCGAAGTATGGTCCCCGAAGCCTGAACACTATGAGACCGAGAAGGTACCCCAGGATTACCGCTGCTATCCCTCCCGTCAGCAGTCCCCACCATGGGGATAAACCGAAATGGAGAAAGGGAATCGCAGTGGCATACGCACCGATCCCGAAATAAGCTGCGTGACCAAATGATACAAGTCCTGTGTAGCCTGCAAGAAGATTCCACGAACTGCCGAGGATTATCCACATCATAATAAATATTAATAATCCCTGGAAGTATGGGGAAAAATCGAAGATGACTGGTAAGACTAGCGAAGCACCGATGATAATCCATTCCGTTCGGGTGATCTTAAATGCTCTGCCGGAAGCCTTCTCTTTCATCGTGATTCCTAAATTTTAGTTAACTGTTTTATACCGCCGGGCAGAAATACCAGAACAAGCAGAAAAATTATAAGACCTACTGCATCACGGTAGCCCATACTTAGATAAGTTGCCCCGAAGGTTTCTGCAATTCCTAGTACCAGTCCGCCTGCAATAGCCCCAATTGGTGAACCAAGCCCGCCCAGTATTGTTATAACAAAAGCTTTAACCGTAAAAATGGGTCCGACATCAGGGAACAGGTAATATACAGGGAGCAGGAGAGTACCTGCAGCGGCGACCAGTCCGCTGCCCAGCCCGTATGTTAAGATAGTTATTTTTTTCGCACTGATTCCCATTAATATAGCCGCGTCTCTGTCCTGTGCTGTTGCACGGATTGATCTCCCCAGATCAGTTTTAGTCAGTAAAATGAAAAGACCAATGGTTAAAACTATTGCAATGAGGAAAGCGATTACAAGCGGTACACTCAATGAAATATTGCCAAGGTGCCATGCTTCATCGGTGTAAGCTGTTCTTACTGAATGGTAATCGCTGGAAAAGATTGAACGGGCCAGTTCAACCAAAACCATTCCTATCCCTACCGTCATTAGGACCTGGTTTTCAGGAAGGATGGAATCCTTTTTTATCAAAGGATACAGAAGATACCTGCTGATCCCTTTTCCTAAAAAATAGACGGCGGGAATGGTAATAAAAATAGAGAGGTATGGATCCAGTCCTGCAAACTGCCACATAACCCAGGTGAGATACATTGCAACCATCATTATCTGGCCATGAGCCAGATTTATAATATTCAGAACACCCATAATCAGACTCATACCTATGCCAATAATAGCATAGAGACCGCCGATCAGGAGACCGTAAATGAGAGACTGCAGTATAAGCTCCATACCTCTTCCTTAAATAAATCATTGACTTAAGAACATTGACTACTTATTCCAGAGTACATCCCAGTTAATGGGGTACTCAAAATCAGCATTTGCCAGGTCTTTAGGCCATACAAGCTTCAGGTTTCCATCAATCCACTGAACGACGTAAGTATCCATTTTGTTCTGATGGATCTTGGCATCATAGGAAGTGAACTTAACTGGTCCGAATACTGTCTGCATATCAACTTTATCGAGAGCTTTTTTCAATCCTTCGGTTGAATAATCATCTGTATTTTTGAGTATTTCAGCTACTACCTGTCCTGTTGCATATGCTTCGGCTCCGTGATAATCAGGACCATCTCCGCTGTATTTCTTCATGTAGTTATCATAATATTCAGAACCTCCCGGAATGGGAAGAGTCTGATGCCATAAAGTAGCCGATAGGACGCCGTTAGCTGCATTGGCTGCATTATCCTTAAATGCCGGCATCGTAAATCCTGCACCGGCGCCAATATAAAGCTTTGGTGTAAAATTAATTTCGCGCGCTTGTTTCATAAGCAAAGCAGCGTCCATAACATAAGATATCATATATACCATGTCCGGGTTAGCCTTCTTCGCATTCTGCAGCAGAGGTTTGAAGTCGACTGTTCCGCCCGAATAAGACTTTACGTCCAGAACATTAATGCCGAGCTTTTCGCATGTTTCCTTAAATGAAGCAGCTCCTTCGGTTCCGAAGGCTGTATTTTCGTGAATGATATATACACTGGAGGGATGAACAACTGCCGTAAGCATGCTCTCGAGAGCTGACGCATATTCAGAAACAGGAGGGTTTACACGGTAGATATAAAATTTATCACCGTCATTTGTAGTAAGGTTGAAGGATGCCGGTTCGGTTATCTTATCGACTGATCCGGTACAGACAAGGAAAGGAACCCTGTTCTGCTGAGCTACTGCACAGGCCGCAAATGTAACGGATGAACTGTAGCCGCCCGTAATCAAAGGGACTTTGTCCACATTGATTAATTTTTCGGCTCCGGCTCTTCCGACATCCGGTTTTCCTGTATCATCTTCATATACGAACTCAAGGTTTCTTCCTTTTATTCCGCCCTCGGCATTTACCTTTTCCTTAACCATTTCATAAGAGTTTTTCTCCATCTCTCCGAAGTTTGCCTGGGCGCCCGTAAGGGGAAGAAGAACACCGATTTTAATAGGGCCGGATTCCTTTTTCCCGCAGCTGCTGATTCCAACAGCCAGTACGGCTATAAGGATACCGGTTAATAGTCTTAAAAATTTCATTATACCACCTTAAATTAATTCAGATTATTTAAATGCCATTGAGAAAAGTAATTCTATTTTGTATCTCGTAAAATCTTTATTAAAACCTTCAGTGTCTACTTTTTCAGTAATACGTCTTACCCTTGGTGTCATTGTCAAGGAGCCATGTTCTGAGTTCATAATAGGGATATTGTAAAGCAGCCAGAGGTAAGTATAGTTATGATCTACATCAGTCACTCCCGCTTCACCGGAAGAGACATCTTTGTCTGTTCTTTTGGCTATATCAAACCAGCCTTCAATTGAACCGAAACCGGGCTTGAACTCCGCTTTTATTCTGAAAAGCTGTGCATCATACATTGGAGTTCCTGATACTTTCTGATTTGAGAGGGCAGCATCGAACGCAACCTTAAAACCAGAGAAATCCGGAGACGAGAGGTTTATACCGTAGGAGACAGGAGCAGGAACTGAATCAGAGGCAACACTGATAATTCCTATCGGCTGGATGCCGAAATCGGCGACTTTAAAATCATAATCCAAACCAATTGTATAAGAATCATGCTTTAACAAAAGATCTGTTCCGTTAATATCCTCTGCGTAGCTGCCGTTATAATCATTACTAACAAATAGATTAATTTTTCCCGGTCCTGCAGCAACGTAGCCGGAAAGCCCTGTCAGAGAATTCAGTCGGTAAAGAAGAAACGGTATATCAACCATTATGTAAGGCATATAATGAACATCGAGTATTGGATTTGCAAGTCCGTTTATAGGATAAATACCTGCTTCAACGCCCCATTGATCACGGCTGACTCCCAGGTAAAGCTGGGTAAAGTTAACTGTTGGACGGGCGATAAGATCGTTTGAACCCGGGATTATGGGTGCATTCGTATAATTATCAAGGCCGCTTTGTGCAGTATAAATATACCCGGCATAATTATAATGCTCTAATCTCATTTTACCAAAGAAACCATCACCGATATCGGCATTTACATTGAGGCCTGCCCTTAACATGTAATAAAGGTCGTCAGTAAAGCCCCCGTATTTACCGTTGTCTTTTATATCATCTCTTGCACGTACCTGCAAATCACCGGAAAGACTGATTTGTGCCAAAGAACTACCTGTCAACCCGAACACGAAACAAACAGATAGCAGAACAAATAATTTTTTCATGTTTCCTCCTGATATTGTTAAGCTTCGAAATAATCTTCGAATGCCTTGACGGTTTCAAATGAAATGCCATCAAATGGGAGGTTACAGAGACTTATTTTTTGTGATATAGCAGATTTATCCGTTGGGTCATGATTTCATCTGGTGAATGTTCGCCATACCCGGCTAAATTTCACCATTAGAGATATTGTACTTTTCCAGCTTGTACCGCAGGGTTTCACGGGGAATTTTTAAAAGACGTGCCGTCTGTGAAGTGTTGTTTCCGCTCAGTTCATATGCTTTTTTAATGAGATCTATTTCGGTTTCCCTGATAATCTCCTCAAAAGAAAACCCTGTAAGATCATCAAATTTTTCTTCCCGAACTGCCTTCTTGTCTAAACTTGTAAGTTCAACTGGTAAGTGAAATCCTTCGACTACAGGTAGTTTCTGAAGTATGCAGATCCTTTCGATGATATTCTTCAATTCCCTGATGTTTCCGGGCCAATCGTATCTTAGCAGGAGGCTTTTAGCTTCATCTGAAAAACCTGTAATCTTTTTGTTGAACTTCTTTGAAAAGACACCAAGGAAATGATTTGCAAGAAGAGTTATATCCTCTCCTCTCTCTCTTAAAGTGGGCATTTCGATGCGGAGAACGTTCAGGCGGTAATAAAGATCCTCCCTGAAATTTTTATTCGCTATTGCATCCTTAAGATTCTTATTAGTTGCGGCAATAATTTTAATATCAGAAGTAATTTCTTTTGTGGAGCCAAGCCTCATAAACTTTTTATTCTCTATTACCCGTAGAAGCTTTGCCTGAAGCAGGGAGCTCATCTCCCCGATCTCATCAAGGAATAAAGTGCCGCCATCAGCTTTTTCAAGAAGTCCGGCTTTATTTAATTTTGCATCGGTAAATGCGCCTTTTTCGTATCCAAATAACTCGCTTTCAAGCAGGTTTTCAGGTATCGAGGCACAATTAATTTCCACAAATTCTTTGTCTCTGCGGCTGCTGAGGTTGTGCAGTGCAGAAGCAACTAGCTCTTTGCCTGTACCGCTTTGTCCGGTTATTAAAACGGTTGCCGAGTCGTGTTTGGCAAATTCAATAATCTGGTTCTTTATATTGTTGACCTCAGTTGAATTTCCGATTATACTATCTATACTTTTCCCCTGGGATTTTTGTTCTATTAGTTCAGATACAGTTTTTTTCAGAGACTGAGTTTCTATGGCAAGCTTAGTTATAAGTTTAATCGCATCTGCTTTGAAAGGCTTTTTAATATAATCGTAGGCTCCAAGCTTAATCGCTTCAACGGCAGATTCAACCGATGCAAACCCTGTCATGATAATCGTCAGTATTTCAGGCTGTATATCCCTGATTTGTCTCAAAATATCAATACCGCTCATATCGGGAAGGTTCAGATCGAGCAGAACAAGATCAATTTCTTCACCTTTAATTGTTTTCAGGGCTGCTGCACCTGATTCGTTCAGGATAACATTATATTTTTCTTCTGAAAGAATCTGCTCAAGACTAAGTCTGATAAACTCTTCATCATCAACTATCAGGATTGTTTTTGAACTCATTAATCAATCTCCTTAACTAATAACTCTTTTTTTGTCGCATTTGAGCGCGGAAGTAGAATTGAAAAAACAGCTCCGCCATATTCAGAATTAGATACTCTAATCTTTCCTTTGTGCTCAACAATTATATTCTGAGTAATCGATAGTCCGAGCCCGGTTCCGCCTTTCTTATTAGTAAAAAAAGGATCAAAGATTTTATCAATAATTGCTTCCGGTATTCCGGGACCAGTATCGGAAATGCTTATTTCAACTCTGCCTGACACATCGTATTCAGATTTAGATAAGTTAAAGAATTTGTTTAGCTTATTTTTTATAAATCTCGTCTTTATTTTTATTTCACCCCCCTGCGGCATCGCGTGTATTGCGTTCAGCAGAATGTTTAATAATGCCTGCCTGATTTTTTCCTGGTCGATAAATACTTCAGGAAGATCAGCGTCTAATTCCGTTCTTACTACTATTTTGGAATTTCTGCAAAGCTTATCAATGAACGGTAGGGTAGCCTCAATTAGGAAATTTATATTTTTTAGAGCGGATTTTTGTTTTGCCGGCGACGAATAGTCAAGCAATTCAGTCACAAAGGATTCAAGCCGTTCTACTTCTGTAAGTCCCATTTCAATATATCTGGAAATGCCTGGCTGAGAATTTATTTTATCATGCAGGTCGTCTAAGAAGAGACTGAGTCCTGTAAGCGGGTTTCTTATCTCGTGTGCAATTCCGGCTGCAAATTTTCCCAGTGAAGCAAGCCTGTCTATTCTTTGGATCTGGTCATCAAGCATTTTCTTTTCAGTTGTATCCTGGATAATGACAACAGTCCCGGAATTTTTACCATCCGGATCATTCATTCTCGAAGCTGTTATGTTGATATAAACGGGCTTCTCATTGAACATTATCTTCTGGTTATAACCGCGGTATACACCCTTTTGCGCCAGTGAGGAACTGATTTCTTCCATCATTGTATGATTATAGTAGAACAAATCCCATACATTAACACCGATGATAGCTTCATCTTTCCTGTTAAGGATCCTGCAGGCGGCCGGGTTAAGACTGCTGATGTTGCCGTCGCGGTCTACTGTTATAACTCCGTCCGGCATAAACTTTAGAATGTCCTCATTAAAATTCTTCTGGATAATTATTTCGTGCATCAGCCTCGTACTCTCAATAACACGTGATGCCTGGTTTGCCAGGATCTGAAGCGAACTAACATCAAGGTCGGATATTTTCGTTTTTGTTTTAAGCTTATCTGCGCCGAGGATACCGATTATATTTTCTCTTACCCGGAGGGGTACGAAAACAAAAGACTTACTGCCGGAAATTTTCCTAATTTTTTTGTCGAGTTCTGTGGCTTCCGTGTAATTATTAATATTATCGACAAAAATTATGCTGCCTGTTTTTGCTACCTTTGTTTCTATACAGTCATAATGCTGAAGATGATATTTTGAACTTCTAGCTCTTTTCTCCTCTTCAGGAGTAAACCCGTGAACCTCTTTACATATAAGGTAATTATCATTATCATCTATCAGGTATAGGATCGCTCTGTCAAAACCGAATCTTTCAACAGTATTGTGGAGTATGTACTTAAGTATACGGCTTAAGTCGAACGTCGATCCAAGTATATTGCTGATCCTGAGAATGCTTTTAAATATTTTTAACTGGTACTCAAGATCATGTACATAATTCTCAATTTCGTTCTTTGAGTTTTTCAGCTCATTAAATGAATTCAGCAGCTCCCTGTTTTTTGTTTTCAGTTCTTCGGCCATATAATTGAATGAGCTGGCAAGAAATCCAATCTCATCCTTACGGTTTACCTCAACAGGGGAAGCGAGGTTTCCCTCAGCAAGTTTTTTCGCTCCCTCCGTTATTGCCAGCAGCGGTTTTGTAAAATGTCTTGAAACAAACCAGGAAAGTACACAGGAAAGGAAAAAGGTTATCAGGATGATCCAGAGAATATTGTTCCTGAAGAACAGAACTGTTTTATTCATTTCAGCTGCTATTTCGTTCGCAGCTGTATGAAACCTTTTGATATTTGAACCAATCGTTATCCCGCCGAAAACTCCGTATTTGGAATAAACACCCTTATCATAATATATGGGAGCGTAAGACATAATTTTTTTTACACCGCCCACATTAGTTGTTGTTACTGACCCGGAATGCTTCTTCCTTATTTCGGAGGCTACAAAAGGATAAGCCTTGTGTATGAATCCTACTGAGTCAAGATTAAAAGGAATTCTCCCTTCGTTAATATCAACTATGCTGGAACGTGCCGTATAAGCAGGGACCCATTTACCGTTCTTATCGACACCCGGGATGTCCCATAATTTGGGATGAGTAATGATCCAGCCTCTGTCATCAAACATAAATGCATAGTCACCTGAAGAATAAACAGGGAAAACAGTAAAAGTTTTTTTGTTCGGCAGAATATGCTGCGTAAATTCCATAAGATGCTGCTGATTGAGTGCAATTTCCAGCACACCTTTGAAATTATTTCCTTCGTAAACCGGTGTGGTAAATCTTATAACGCCGTCATATTTTTCCCCCACGACTGCATCTTCCGGGGTATTTGCATTTCCTAATTGATTATGTTTGTCAACAAAAAAACCCGCGAGATGAGAGACGTAAATATCATCATCCTTTAAATTTCTGGAAGCATTAAAGTAATTTTCCATATAGTAGGTTGTATTCCATGGATTTTTAACGTTCTTAAGGCGGCCGCTGCTTACAATTCTTCCGTCTTTTATTTTTATTTTTTCCTGTCCTGTCTCATCAATGAAGGAAATTTCTTTGTATAACGGGATCAGCAGATGTGCTTCATACGGGTTTGCATTGGTTCCTTTCCTGACCCAGATTTCGGACTGATGCTGCTTGCTGAACTGAAGGAAGTCAGTTGTTGTAAAAGGCGACTGTTTTAATAGCTGAAGATCATTTTCACACTGCCTTAGAAATTTCTGAACTGCTTCTGCAGTCAAAACCGCCTGCACCTCCATTGTTTCCTGTGTCTTCAGATCGATGTCTTCTGTTGCATGCTTTATTATATCGTCCCTGATGGAACTAACGTTGAGTATGGTATAAAATCCAAAGGCAAGCACAGGCGCTATTGAGATTATTAAAAAAGAGAATAGAAATTTCTTAAATATCCCGAAACTGGATTTATTCAGATAATTCCAGAAATTTTTCTGAAATAACGAATTGCCGCCTCTGCCTTTAGTGGACTCTTCTTTCATAGCACCTGTTTTCTGTTGAAGGGTGTCTCAGGAACGAACTGGGATATTATTGTACAGAAAGTCAACAAAAATGCCAGAATCTGATAAACCTCTTTTTAGTTAATATTTTGAATAACCGATGCTGCAGTTATTATAAATGAGAATGCCGTACTAACCTCATTCTCAAAATCAACTGAATTAATAAAATACTCTGGATTATATGCTTTGTATCAAAAAACTGAAAATTAGGTTTGTTCGTAACTTGAAATATGGATAAGTTTCGAACAAAAACTTCTAAAGTTCGGGAAACGGTAGTGGATTCAAAGGAAAATAAAAAAGAACAGATTCTGAAAGTTGCAAGCATAGTCTTCGCAAAGCATGGTTTTAATAAGACTACACTTGATGATATTGGAGAGCAGGTTGGAATGAAGAAAAACTCTCTCTATCATTATTTTGAAAATAAGGAGGATATATTTCTTGAGATCATCGGGATGGATGCGGAGGAGTATTTTAATAACCTGGAAAAGGAATTAGCCGGTGAGATTAATTCTTCTGAAAAACTGAAACGGTTCGTTCTGGTAACAACCGGCTTCTGGAAAGAGAAAGCAAATTTTTATAACCTCGTCACTTCAGTGAAGATAGAAATGGTTAACCGTATAAGTGATTTTTATGATGTTTCAATTACAAAACAGAAAATGCTGATAAATAATATCCTCGCAGAAGGAGTACGCAGTGATGAATTTGTAGATCATGATACCATGCAGCTGGCTGAAGACCTGATTGATATGTTCGTGTCAATTGAGCGTTGGGAATTTAATCGTCAGAAAAAATCTTATTTCAATGAAGACTATTTTAATGAGAATAAAAGAAAAAAAATGAATCTGTTAAACCTGATTGTTAAGGGGTTAAAGAAAACGAAATAATGAATCGATAACAGGATTAAGAATGAATAATATTTTAATGAAAATATATTTTGCGTGTCTGATTATTTTTATCGGCGGGTTAAGACTTTTTGCTCAGTCAGATAGTGCTGATGTTGTGCTGACTATCGATAAGGCAGTAACCATTGCACTGCAGAAAAATTATGATATAAAGATAGCGCAGCTTAGTGTAGACAAGGCACAGGAGCAGATCACCGAGGCTTATGCAGGAGCTTGGCCTAAATTGAGTCTCAATGGACAGTACACAAGGAACCTGAAGTCGCCTGTCCTTTTTATTCCGCCTAATACTCCTTTTAATCCGACACCCAACACACTGACTTTTTCAATTGGAGCTAAAAACAGTTATAACCTCGGGGTAGCACTTTCACAGACTATTTTTGACCCCAGGCTGGGGACTGCAATAAGTATTGCCAAAAAATATTCGAAGTACTCGGATCTTAACACTGAATCCGCAAGGGATGACGTAATTGCCGAGGTAAAAGAAACTTTTTATAATGTGCTTCTGTCTAAAAAGCTGGTTAATGTAAACGAAGAGAGTTATAAAGTTGCACAGGCAAACTATGAAAATACAGGAGCTCTTTATAAACAGGGAGTTGCTTCTGAATATGATTATCTCCGGGCTGAAGTTCAGCTTGCCAACGTAAAGCCGCAATTAATCCAGGCCAGGAACAGCCTGCAGCTTGCAAAGAATGCTCTCAAGAACCTTCTTGCAATGGACCTTGATACCAGAATCGATGTTGAAGGTGAGTTTAAGGTCGAGAAGATATCTCAGGATTTAATGGAAAGATCCAATGAATTACTTAAAGAGAAAAACCCTGCATTGCTGCAGATGTCTCTTCAGAAACTGATGCTTGAGGAAAATGTAAATATAGAAAAAGCTGCGTACCTGCCTTCCTTATCGGCCTTCGGCAGCTATGACTGGCAGACACAGGATAATACTTTTAAGTTTAGTGATTATAATTGGGCAAATACAATTACAGTGGGGCTGCAGTTAACATACACCCTGTTCGATGGATTTAAAAGAAGCGCCAGGATCCAGCAGGCAAAGATAGATGTGGAGAACC
>DATFVA010000590.1:0-5618 GCA_035260565.1 Ignavibacteriaceae bacterium
ATCAGGAAAATTTTATACTGTATATTTTACTTATAGCGCCCTTAGTTCATTATGCAGTGAATGTGTTCATTACTCTTTTATTATCTAACATTGTTTTCTTTTGGAAAGATAATTCCCGACATCCGATCTGAAGCCGACAGCAAGACGATTCCATCCATTAATCGCGACTATTGCAATCGTTAACTCTACAAGTTCTTCCGGGGCAAATAATTCTTCAACTTCCTTATAAACATCATCAGATGCACCGGTATGGGAAATATTTGTTAATTCTTCACACCAGGCAAGAGCTGCTTTTTCATGCGGGGAATAAACCGGTGCTTCTCTCCAGGTTGCCAGCATGTTAAGCCTTAACTCGCTCTCACCTATGGCCCTGGCATCCTTGGTATGCATTTCAAGGCAGTGTGCACATCCATTTATTTGAGACGCCCGGACCTTCACCAGCTCTAAAAGTTTATGATCAATTTTACTATTATCAGCTATTTTTTGTAAACCCAGCATAGCTTTATACGCATCGGGCAATGTTTTATGCCAATCCAACCGCATGTTATTTCCCTTTCATAATAGTTTAATTCAGAGACCCGCTAAATCAAATTAATAATTGTCTTCTAAATATTTTTTAAGGATCACGGCGTTATTATGTTCTTCATCTTTTGCGGCGTAAATCAGTGTTATGATAGATTTTCCTTTTTTAGTGAGTTCTTCACATAACTCCTTCTTCTTATTTAGTTCGGTCCGGTATTTCTTCTTAAATCCATTCCATTTTTCAGGATCATGGTTAAACCACTTGCGCAGACTATCAGAAGGTGCAATTTCTTTCATCCAGGAATCAATCCTGGCATCTTCTTTTTTTATTCCTCTCGGCCAGAGCCGGTCAATTAATATTCTTGTACCGTCCTTCGGATCAGTTTTATCATAAATCCTTTTTATTTCGATCTTTTTCTTCATCTCCTGAAATGTAATAACCTTATAATTTTAGATATAGTTCTATCGACTAGCTTATTTAACATTATCATGATGATCTTTTTTTTCTCCGCACAGACAAAAATATTCCGGAATTATTTGGTTGAAAAGTTCCCGGTAATATTTTCGTGCTATGATATGATCGTGACCCTTATAAATAACTGCTATAAATTCATCTAATAACTTTTCTATCTGGTCATTAAATTCCGGGGAAATTGGTTTACTCTGTTCCATTTTTTATCACCTGATCTCTTTTGTTTTTCCTTTCAAAAAATAATCAGGAAGTTCCGGCTGCACAATGACTTAGGTCAGCAATACCACTTTTCTTAAAGTAACCCTGTCATTTCGCCCACTGATAAATTAATTAAAACTGAGTTATAATGACTTTAGTCAATGACTTGCCGGTACTTTAAAGCCAAGTTTGAAGTGTATTAGAATTTTATAAATAAGTCTTAAATTCAGGAATTGTATGAAACATTTAAAAAAATCAGCAGGAGTAATAATTCTGGCAGTACTAACATCAGTCTTTACCACCTGTAATAGCAGCAGCGATAACGTAGCCACATTTAATACACCCGCCCCGGAAAATATAAATCAGCTGGAGCACGTTAAGGAAAAGCTTGCGGCACCTCCCTTTCTTCCTCAATATGAACAAAAGGATGAAGGATCCCCAAAGGTAGTGGAGGTGGAACTGACTGTGGTTGAGAAAAAGTACGAAATTGAACCGGGAGTCTTTACATGGGCATTAACATACAATGGTACTGTACCGGGACCAATTATTGTTGTTCACCAATATGATTATGTTGAAGTTAAAATAATAAACCCGGCCTCAAATACTATGGTGCACAATATCGATTTCCATGCAGCCACCGGCGCAATGGGAGGCGGAGATATTTCTCACGTTGCACCTGGTCAGCAGGTAACTTTCAGATTCAGAGCAATTAAAGCCGGTGTATTTGTCTATCATTGCGCTCCGGGGGGTATTATGGTGCCGCTGCACGTTGTATCCGGTATGAATGGGGCAATAATGGTTTTACCAAGGAACGGACTAACCGATAAAAACGGTAATTCGCTAACCTATGACAAAGCATTTTATATTGTCCAGCAGGAGTACTATCTGCCTAAAGATGAGAAAGGGAAATATAAACAGTATTCCTCACCGGCTGAAGGATTCGGTGATTTAATAAAATCGATGAGAACATTGACTCCAACGCATATTTTATTCAACGGCAAATCCGGGGCACTCACTGGTGAGAATGCGCTGAAAGCAAATGTTGGAGACAAAGTACTATTTATAACTTCGAGTGCAAACAGGGATACAAGGATCCATCTCATAGGCGGACACGCGGATCTTTACTGGGCTGGCGGTTCCTTTGCAAATAAACCGCTGGCTGATTTTGAAACGTGGCCTGTCCCGGGAGGAACGGCAGTCGCTGCAATTTATCAATTCAGACAGCCGGGAACATATGCTTTACTTGATCATAATCTTATTGAAGCACTGGCATACGGAGCTGCAGCGCAGATAGTTGTGGAAGGCAAATGGAACGATGATCTGATGAAAGAAGTCGAAAAAGCCGGGCCTGTTAAATAATTCTATTCAGAAAAAGAACGAGCCGGAGGTGTTTATTCAGCTAATTTTTTAAGTTCCTTAAAGTCCTTAACAAAAATAGTGCGCTCGTGCATTCTGATTATGCCTTTGTCCTTCAGTTTTTTTATTGCTCTTGATATCGTCTCGGGAATTGTCCCCAGATAAGCAGCTAACGTAGGATTAGACAGTGGTATCTTAAAAAATGGTTCCGGAAGATTTTTATTCCCGGCACTGTCTATTCCTTTTACGATATAATCTGCCAGCCTGTTTATAACTTCTTTAAGCGAGAGATCCTCGGCTTTAACAGTTATATTTTTTAGCCGTCTGGCAAAACCTGACATTATTTTAAAACTTAATTTTGGGTTGTCTTCCATCAGCTGTAAAAATTCATTTTTGGGAACGAAAAGAAGCGTCGTATCCTCCAGCACCTGAACACTTGCGGGGCAATCTCCTCCTGTAAACAAAGGTACATCACCAAAAAGCTGGGGTTTAATCAGCAGGTGAAGTATGTATTCTTTACCCTGCGGCGATATTTTGAATATTTTAACCTGCCCCTTTATTACAATAAATATACCCTGAAATTCCTCACCCTCGTGAAACACATATTCATCTTTTTTATAATTAATAAGCCTGCTTAGTGCAGTAATTTTCCGTAATTCTTCTACAGTCAATTCTGAAAACAGGGGTATATCCTGCAATACCATCGGTCACCGTCGATTTTAAATATCCAAACTTAAGTATTTATGATATGCTTATAAAAATGTGCATTATACTGACTTAAGTCAATGTACAACATTTGTTCCCGGAATATATTTTCAGCATAATTTTTTAACAATGGAGTACATATGGACACAGAGATAAAACAGCTGGATATCAGGCCGGTTGCACCACGCGAAAAACATCCGGTTATATTTAAAACATTTGATGCATTAGCTGCGGGTGAGTCCTTTGAGTTAGTTAATGATCACGATCCAAAGCCGCTTTATTACCAATTTGAAGCGGAAAGGAAAAACCAGTTTGAATGGAATTATATTGAAGAAGGACCCCGGGTATGGCGGGTTAATATATCCAGGAAATAAATAATAAAACCGGACAGATGATGATAACCAGCAACCTTAAAATATCAAAGTTATTGAAAGAATTCCCGGATGCGCTGAAAGTATTGTTGAAGGCGAGTCCGCACTTCGCTAAATTACAGAATAAACTGCTGAGGAAAACATTAGCGGGCAGAGTAACAATTGAACAAGCGGCTGCCATCGCAGGTATAGAAACAAACGACCTGCTCCGCGAACTCAATGAAACCTGCATGGCTGGTGGAGGTAGTGAACAGGGTGATCCTTATAGTGAAGTAATAAAGGAGAAAAAGGAACAAACGTTTATTAACCAGGGTAGTGTTGATGACTTTGCCTCTTATAGAAGGTCCTATCTCGATGTCCGGCCTATTATTGATTCTGGTAGAGATCCGTTAAAAGATATCCTGAGCAAGGTTAAAACACTATTAACGGATGAAGTACTTGTCATTATTAATTCCTTTGAACCTGTTCCCCTGTACTCACTGCTTGGGGCTAAAGGATTCAGATATTTTACTGAAAAAATTGACGATGCTTATAAAGTTTACTTTTATAAGAAAGACTGGGCTGCAGAAGGTGCGGAAGAATTACCTGACAACAGGGAGAAACTTCCCGGTAATATTACGAAGCAGATCGAATTTGAAAATACAATTGAGATTGATGTCCACGACCTTCAGCCGCCCGAACCGATGATGAAAATACTTGAGAATCTGCAAAGAATTGACGAACGGTCGGTAATGATAGTTCATCATCATCGTGAGCCGCATCTTCTTTATCCTATCCTTGATGAAAGAGGCTACAAGGCAGTCTGCAATAAAATAGGCGCAGACAGTTTTAAGATATTGATTACAAAGAAGACAAGATAAATGCAGAGTAGCCTTGTATCCCCGGCGTATGCACCTCCGTTCAGGATTGTAATGAAATATTTCATTACAGCGATTGTTTCTTTTTTTGTTTTGAATCTCATGCTTACCTTTAACTATTCCAGTTTTTCCGGAAACCATTTCCAGCCGAAGCTTTTATCCATCACTCACATTATGAGTTTAGGCTGGATAACGATGACCATCTTCGGTGCAATGTTTCAGCTGATTCCGGTTGTCCTGCAGGTAAAAATATTCAGTGAATTTCTTGCTGAAATTCAATACTGGCTATTTACCATTGGAGTAATTACACTGGTGTACAGCTTCTGGTTTTTTTTAGTCGGGCTCCCGTTATTAATAGGTGCTGTATTGATAAATGCAGCAATAATTATTTTTATAATAAACATTACCGTAACGCTGACAAAAGTTAAAGAATGGAACATCACAGCAACTTATTTATCTGCTGCTTTATTCTACCTCCTGGTTACTGCAGCAGCAGGACTGCTTCTTGCAATTAACCTCGGGTATCCATACATAGTGGGAAATCACCTTGAATATATCAGTTATCATCTTATAGTAGCGGTGGTCGGCTGGGTCTCCATGGTGATAATGGGTGTAACTTTCAAACTGGTTTCCATGTTTACGCTGACTCATAATTTTTCAATTAAAAGCGGTAAATGGGCTTTCGGGTTAATTAACACAGGTTTGATTGCTCTTATGTATGAGCTGCACTCTAAAAATCAAGTACTATTTATTATTTCATCAATAATAATTGCTGCTGGAATATTTTTCTTTTCATTCCAGGTATATGTAATATTCAAAGGCAGAATCAGAAAAAACCTTGATGCTCCACTAAAATTCACGCGTACTTCTTTTATCTTTTTTCTTCTCTCAGCGCTATTTGGCCTTTCATTATCAATTTCCGATTTGTCTGGAATTATAAATATCAAACTCGCATTCGGTTATGTTATATTCTTCGGATTTATATCAATGCTGATAATAGGTCAGATGTATAAAATAATTCCGTTCCTCACCTGGTATCACAAATACAGCAGCAAAGCCGGACTTGAAAAGGTGCCGACGTTAAAAGAGATGTACAATGAGAGGCTATGCCATGTTGAATACTATCTGATGCTGGCA
>DATFVA010000591.1:0-5616 GCA_035260565.1 Ignavibacteriaceae bacterium
AGTCCTTTTCGGGGAGCATCAACACAGTAACACGCTTATGACCCAAAGCCTTAACACAGAGGGCTAAAACAACAGAAGAATCGATGCCGCCGCTTACTCCGATTACAGCTCCTTTTTTTCTGATCTCCTGAATTAATTCTGTTTTTATTTTTGAAATAATCCGTTCTGATTCACAGGCAGGATCTATCCTGATTAAATCTCTTGAAAAATTCATCTGGTTGTATTGTCCATTAGTTTTAGTGATTTTTTATCTACCTTGCCATTCGGACTTTTCGGGAGAGCATCTAAAAATTCAATTTCTTTCGGAATCATAAATGTCTCCATATTTTTTGAGCAATAGAGAAGTACTTCATTCTGCAGCAATCCGGAATCCATTTTTTTTACGATGAATGCTTTAATCGACTGCCCCAGGATCTCATCCGGAACCCCGATCACAGCAGCTTCAACGACTCCTTCCATGCTGCACAATATATTTTCAATTTCCTTAGGGCTGATTCTTTCCCCTTTGGATTTAATCATGTCATCTTTTCTTCCTACAAAATACAGGAACCCATCTTCATCTTCGTAAAAAAGATCTCCCGTATATAATACTTTTTCACCACCTAATTTCCAATTCCTGTATATTTTAGATGTAAGATCCTCAGCATTCCAATAGCCCCGCATAACATTTGAGCCGCGTACTACCAGCTCACCAATCCGGCCTGTCTGAACTACTGAATCTCTTTCATCAACTATAAACGTTTCACAGTTCGGTATAGCCTTGCCTACAGAACCCGGTTTTTTATCAATTAAATCGGGGGATAAGTAGCTTATTCTTTTACATTCAGTTAGTCCGAACATAGAGAAAAGCTGTACTTCAGGAAAGAGACTTCTGAATTTTTTAATATGTTCCACCGGTAATGCAGCGCCGGTATTTGAGATATAACGCAGACCACCCAGATCATAACCAGACAGGTTTTTAAGTTTTAGAAGCATAGCCAGTATAGTCGGCACAATAGGAAATCCCGTTATTTTTTCTTTTTGTAAAACTTTCAGCATATCCATCGGGAAATTAAATGATTTTTCCAGAACTATAGTCCCGCCAAACATAAAGGCCATTATAACCTGGTATAAGCCATAATCAAATGAAAGCGGCAATACTACAAGTATTCTATCACTACTATCGTTCTTTATATACTGTATGATACTCCTGGCAGCGGCAACAATATTAGAATGAGCGGACATAACTCCCTTAGGCTCTCCTGTAGAACCCGAGGTATAAATTAAGGATGCAAGATCGTAATCAATTAATTCGGATTTTCTTTTAATTAAAGAATCCGACTGAACCGGAGAAGCCCCAGGTAATTCATTCCAAAGATAATCTTTCTTGTGTACAATTATTTCCTTTTGACCAAACCAAATTACGGGAATCCCAATGTCAGGATCACTGAATGCTTCCTGAATTATTTCATCTTTAGACATCTGAGCAATAATTAACCTTGCTCCTGAATCCCTGATTATATATTGAAGCTTATTCGATTTTATTGTACCGTTTGGAATAATAAATACGGCTCCCGCTTTTAATATTGCATAGATACTGATAATTGTTTCCACAGAATTATCACCAAAGACAATTATCCTGTTGTGTCTTTCTATGCCCAGTGTCATGAGTGATGAAGCAAGCATATCAGACTGCTCATCTAATTCTCTATAAGTAAGCCTGGTTTCAGCAAAAACTACTGCTTCCTTATCAGGAAACTTCAATGCCGATGCAGTTAAAAACTCGTGAACAAGGACAGGATTGAAGAGTCCGGAATAAAAGTCAGAATTAACGCCGGCCTTTTCCAATATTAAATGCTTTCTTTATTAAGAGTTACATTAGTTCTTGCATCAAAAACTAAACCAAATGGATGGATATTATTATAGTTTTTGCTAAACGAGGTAATAAATTTATCATAAATTATCTGAGTTGAAAGTAATCCAGATAAAGTCATCGCATCTATTTCACTGATAGTATCTGTTTTTTTCATTTTCTTAAGGAAGAAATCAACTTTCCTTGAGTCGAATAAGCCTGTTTTAAGAAAAGCTGTTTCAGAAAGATATTTTTCAATAAGTCCAGCGTTACTATCCATCAATGCAAGTTTAATGGGTGCACGGTAAGGGTTCTTTGGTCTTTTCACAATCTCATCGGGCAGAATGTTCTTTATTGCTTCCTTCAATATAAATTTTTCATTCAGAAGGTTCATTTTATACTCAGGATCCACCGTACCCATCAATTCTACTAATCTATGATCAAGGAAGGGGAGTCTCGTTTCTACGGAATTTGCCATAGCCATCCTATCTCCCTGTGAAGAAAGGAGATAGCTGCTCATAAAGATGACGATCTCGAGATATTGAGCCTTTTCGAAACTGTCCCAATTGTAAAATTCACGGGGAAGCTGATCCAGGACATCGGAATAGACATCATATTTGTCTGATTCATTTTTCAAATCTTCTGAAAAGAAATTCTTTATTTTAGAAGTATTATTCCACCTGATAAAATGTGAAAAAAGGGGATTGCCTGGTGAGTTGATACCTGTCCGAAAGAATTCCACTATGGTATTAGCCAGCCTTTTATCTTTAAAGATATAAGGGTACAATTTGCCTAGAAGCAGCGGCCGGAATTTAGAATCAGGATAACGTGACCAGAACTTTCTTATCTTGGTTTCTTTAAATATGTTATAACCGCCAAATATTTCATCGGAGCCTTCGCCAGTCAGCACGACTTTAAAACCGTGTTGATTTACAAGCGAGGACAGAAGGAAAAGCGGTACGGGCGAGGTACGCAGAATTGGTGTTTCAGTATGCCAGAGGATCGTCTCAAAATTGCTGCTGATATCCTCATTACGAACCATAAGTTCAGAATGGTTTACGTTCAGGAATTTTACCATCAGCTGCTGAAAAGTTCCCTCATCAAAATTCTTATCCTGAAACCTGATCCCGAAAGTATTTAATTTATTGTTAAAATTATTTTTAATTATAGAAGTAATTCCCGAAGAATCCAGTCCCCCGCTGAGATAACTTCCAACCGGCACATCAGACCGAAGCCGTATTCTCACAGCATCAACAAGGGTCTCTTCAACCTGTTCGGCAAGTTCTTTCTTTCCTTCTGATTTGTAATTGTTTTCCACTGCAAAATTAAAATGCCAGTATTTTTTTATGATAAAATCCTGAGTGGAAACAAGAAGATAATGAGCGGGCGGTAATTCATTAATCCCATCAAAGAAGGTCCGACCCGGAAGCGCGGCCCAAAAAGTAAAGATTTGGTTCAGGGCTTTTTTATCAATTTCTCTTTCAAGAGATGGGTCAGCAAAAAGGGCTTTGATCTCTGAGGCGAATGAGAACACGCCATTTCTTTTTGAATAGAACAGGGGGACAATTCCCATCCGGTCCCTTGCCAGGAACAAAGAGCGGGTTTTTGAATCCCAGATTGCAAATGCGAACTGGCCATTTAATCTTTCAAGACAACGGGCTCCATACTCTTCGTATAAGTGAATAATTACCTCTGTATCGGTATTAGTATAGAAAGTATGGCCGGATTTAATTAGTTCTGTACGCAGATCAGGATAATTAAATATTTCACCATTAAAGATTATCCAGAGAGTTTTGTTTTCATTATGTATCGGCTGGGCACCTTGTGAGAGATCGATAATACTAAGCCTTGCGTGAGCCAAAGCTATATGATCGTCAATATACAAACCAGTTTCTTCGGGTCCTCTATGCCGGAGGAGATGAACCATAGTTTTTATTATAACAGAATCCTGATCAGTTATATTTTTAAAGATCCCGGCAATACCGCACATATGGGTCAGGAGGCTTTAAAAGCAAGTTTCATCTGGAGATACCTGGTGATACGAGATAAGCTTGAAAAGTTATCGGTGATCAGCTCTTCATCATCAATAGTAATATTGAAGGTTTTTTCAATGAACCCTACCAGTTCTATAATACCGGTAGAATCCAGGATCCCTTTTTCAAACAAATCTGTGTTTTCATCAAAATGATTTGATTCTCCGAACAAAAAATTATCAATTATGAATTCTTTTATAATATCAACAATATCCATTTAGCTTCCCTAAAAGAAAAATTCCTATATATATTATTTGGTAATCTCTTCCGTGTGTCTTTTTTTACGAATAGGTCTGAGCCCTCTTAAAAATTCATCATAAGACGTATCAGGCGTAAGTGGTACATTAACGACCGCCATAGGTTCTGCATTCGGAACACCCCACATGGTATGCGGAGGAACGTTCCTGGAAACAACAGTCCCGCCTTTTATCACGGCGCCGTCTCCAATGGTCACATTAGGTAAAATCAAACAATGAGGACCTATATATACGTTTTTACCTATCACAACTTTCTGAGGGTTGTTTTTCTTTGGTAATCCAAAATAAGTATGGGAAATAATAGAAGTACGCAGCCCAATTGTCGAATTATCGCCAATGGTTATGCATTCAGGATGTATCTCATCAAGATAAACATATAAGCTTATCCACACATTTTTTCCTACATTTACGCCCCGCATTTTATGAATTAATGGCCTTAATGTACTCCCAAACGGGGCTACAAAAGCAATAATATGTAAAAAACGACCCAGCACCCTTTTCATCATATATCAGCTTCCTTTATGAGTATATGAGAATACATCTAATTAAAATACTTCCTTACCACAGGTAAATAAAACGTAAATGAGTAAACCTTTGAATGAGTCTGTAAAATAGCGTGTTTTTATCTTGAGTTCAACTTAATTCGCAATAGTACAAAAATAAATTATTAAATAGCAAATTGTTTTTTCAGGATAATAATTTTTACTATTGAAAATAATATACATTCAAATTCCTTTTATCAGGAATTTGAATTCAAAATCTGGATAGCAACGGGCATTTTTGTTGTGGTACGGTTTTTTACAGTTAAATATGGAAGTTTGAATTGAAATGCGGCTTCATTAATTGTACAGTAAAATATTTGTTTTAGTAAAGGTCAGAAATATTGCTCTTAAAATAAATTGCAATCCCCGGTTAAGATACCGGATGGTAATAGTTTATGAAAAATCATTGGGATTTTTGAAGCTGAATTGACCGGGAAATGAAAATTATGACAAATATAAGTGTTGACGGATACACAGTTTTTTTTTAGTTTTGCATCAGTAATTCGGAATCAATCCGTGTATGATTAGTTCTTTTGAACGGGTTACAAATTGGAAGAGTGTTGTGCTTCACCTTTCACATTTAATTCTGGTTCTTTAAATCTTTGAATCAGAAAATCCATAAAATATATATTAGATATTATTTCTAATACTGCGTATTAGCCCTTTTTGTTGAAGAAGGCTTTTGTTGAAGGAATATTCCAGAGGTGGAACAAAAGTTAATTAAGGAGATCCGTTTTTACGGATAATTTAAAAGTCTTCTGAGACTAAGGAGTGGGCAATTGGTTAGTTACTTAAGGAAAATCCTTAACGTAATTTCGATACCCCGGTATATTGAATTATTAACATTCCGATCCGGACCTTACAGTCCGGTGCTGAAGGATAATACTGTTAAAACCCAGTCTGGAAAAACCTCCGGCCTGAATGCAGTACTTATCCATGATTATAATTCAGCC